>NZ_QUBI01000011.1:0-7378 GCF_006493595.1 Apilactobacillus micheneri
AACTAAATCATTTTTAGCATGGATCAATAACAATTCTTTGATTTTGCCAGTTTTAATCTCTCTAATTCTTAAATACTTTTTAACTTTGCCTTTATTTGTATAAACATCGCTATATTTTAAGTTAACAATATCGGAAATTCTTAAAACACAATTCATCCCAATACTAAACATCATAAAATTACGGATACCGAACTCATTATAATTTTTTAAATATTTTAAAACTCGCTTAATTTCACTTAAATTTTTTATGGGTCTTACGTCCTGTTTCATTTTTAAAAACTCCTGTTTATCGGTCTTTATCGGCGGTATCCATTTGTTTGATATATTGAAGTAATGGATACCCAACAAAATCAATTATATTTTAGATTTTCTAAAAAGTCAACGTTTTTCAACACTCGGTATCCATTATGTTATAATAGATATCGACAAGGGATAATATACTGATATGAAAGGCACAAAATAAGGGTAAAAATAGCCAAAATAAAAAAATAAAAAAGGGCTGTATTTTTGGGTATCCATTTGTTTAATAAAAATAGCCTGTTTTTTATCTAAAAAGCATCTCTTAAATTAAAAAAATAGTATGTAAATCAAAAAGCAATTTTTAACTTAATGAATTACATACAAAAATATAGAAGTTCTTAAAAGCTCATTTTTTGTCTTTAAAGTATAGCCAATTAATAGATAAATATTATTCAGTCGTTTATAAATGGTTTGGTTAGTTCAATCTTAATGATTATAAGTGCAAGGGGTCATTAATTGGGTGATGACCAGTTATTATAGGGATGCAGCAACGAACTAAAGCCACACGAACGCATATATAAAGGAGTTTTAAGCATGGAAAACATTAAAATTGAACAAATAGTTGCTTTGTTAAATATGGTTATTAGTCTAGTACAGTTAATAATAAGTTTATTCGTAGCATTTTTTGCTTTTAAAACTTTGAATAATGGACAAGAAACAATAAAAAGGCAAAAGTCAAAAGATTATGAAGAAGAAAAAAGACGAAACGACTATGAAGAAAAGAAACAAGCAATAAACATAAATTCATGGATAGAAGAATCTGATCAAAGCTCAGATAGCAAAGAATTAAAAGTATTCGCAGTATTGCAAAATAATAGTAATCAATGTGCATATAACGTCTGTTTCATGCTTAGAAACAGAGATGAAGTTGTTAAACCAATTAAAAAACAAAAATGTAAAGAATTTAACAAAGTATTTAAGGGGATAATTGGTGAACCAACAAAGATAAGATATCTGCCACCACATAAAACAATAAGAATAGAGCTTAAAAAAGATACTTTATTTGTGCCAGAAGTATTGTTTACAGATTCAAATAATATAGAGTGGTTTAGGGACTTTCGAGGTAATCTAATAAAATATAATTATATGAGTTTAGACTATTTTCATTTATTTACAGCATTCAGATTTTACCTTCCACAAAAAAATAGCTTGTATAAATAAAAAGGATATAAAGTGAAGCGTTATGTATTGTTATGATAAAAGAACATTTATAATCTATAACAAAATCATTGAAAATTATTAACAATAGTTAACTTAAAAAAGTAATGCTTTGAGTAACATACAGCCTTCAAACATTGCAGCAATAGTATATAAATGCATTTATAAAGCTTATGTATAGTTATAAGGCTGTAAATGTTAACTTTTATTAACTTTTTATATATAAGATTAATAAAAAATGCTATGTATTATTCCATAAAAAGGCTTATAAATACCGCTTAATAAGCAATATGAGAGATTTAAGAAATAATATTGCCGCATAATGTTAAGTTTTGTTAAGTTTTTTGATTAAAAAGTTAAATTAAAAAAGGTGATATGTAGGGATAAACTATTGATATATTTAACTTTTAACATTATAAATGTGCTTTAAATAATTTTCATAAAACTTAACAATTCTTAACTAAAAAAAGTTAAAAAGTTAAATAAATAGACTTTATCTTTTACATACACATATCATAAAAAACAAATAACATGTGCTAATACAGAGTACTGGATAGAAAATATATAAATATCACAAAATAACATGTACTAAAAAAATTAGACGTAATCACAAAATAAATATCATAAACGATATATTAAAAATTTGATTTTACTCTAGCCTGTTCATAAGAAAAATAATTTAGCTGCAAACTTTATTTAATAGATTAATGAAAACAAAAAAAGTGCCTAGCCACCACAGCAAGCACTTTTTACGGTAAATAATCAGTTTACCCACAATAATTCCAAGTAATCAGCTTGAAAATTATATTATCATGTTTATATTAATATTAATATACTTCTCAAACAGTATATTAAACTAAATATCATACATAATCAAATTATATATAAACTATCTAAAACAATAAAATTAATGATAATATAGCATTCGTACATTACTAATCATTTTGTACTTAAACCTCTACAAAGGAGGTGTTATATTATCATGTTTGTAGTAAAAATATACTTCTCACTTAGTATTAATTTTTCTTTAAATGATATCGCAAGTATGATCCAAGCTATTGTAGCTGTATTAACTTACGTTAAAATAACGAAAAATAATAATAAGTAGTTATAAGGGCGTAAATCACTTAATCACTGGTTTACGTCTTTTTTGTAAAAGAGTAAAGACAACATTTCTAAAAAAAGCTACATGAATTTAAAAATTTGTATAGCTTTTTTTGTTTAAAATAAAGAAATAAAATAACTAGAAATATTACAAAAAAACACCTTTAAAATATGATATGCTCTCGCCTGCACTATATTGAATAATAAGCCATTTTTGAGCAAAAATATTAAATAAAATTCACTAAGAAAAAACTGTTTTTTGAATTAATAAATTGAAATTACAATAAGAAAAAAAGCTACAAAAGAAAAAAACTTTTAGATTAAAAAATAATAAAAAAGATTTTTTAATCTTGCCTGCACTAGAAAAAAATAACTAAAAAAACACCACTCAAAAAGTGGCGTTATACATGTCGATATATAAACATTGATTGTTAACCTTTTTAATTATTAACAGAGCTATATTATAACATTTACAAATAAAAAGGGAACTTATCTATCACTTAATAAAATAATATTAATAATAAACCTAAAGTTATAAAAAGCTCATTTTTTGTCTTATGTTTATTATCAGTTATGGTTTTAAGCAATCAAAATAATAAAGGGATGCTATTATTAAGCCCAAAAATTACATTTAAGAGCTAATAGGATACAAAACAATAAATTTGTAAGCAGATAGAATAAAAGCTCTTAAAATGATGATTTTAATATTAAAACAATGAAAAGGATCTAAATGAATATAACCCCTTTAAAAAAGTAATAAAAAGTATGCATTTTACATTAAAAAACGTTCTTATAATCATCCCTAAACACCTACAAAATAAGGCATAAACGCAAAATAAAAAGTATATGTATAAAAATGTAAACTTTTGTAAACCTTGATAGACAAAAATACCGCCTATAAATAATAGACGGTACGACAGAAATCACAATAATTCTTCACACAAATTAAATTGCATAATATAAAAATAGTAAGCATATTACTTAGAACATCTAAGAATATACTCCCAACGATTACTATAATAATTATGCTTAACTAAATAATGACATTCAATAAGCTCATTAATACCCATTTCAAAGCTATATGTAGAATCATTACTAAAAGATGATAAATCTTTTAAAGTTACACTATCTAAATTACTACACTTAATAAGAACGCTAAGAACTCCCTTAGCTCGTAAGCTTAAAGAAATATCAGCAGCATAATCATCACTAATAGAACCTTTAACACGTATACGCATATACAAACCCCTTGCTATAATTTTAAATTATCTTTATAGAGTTAGTTAAAGTAACAATAAACAAAGATAGATACAGCATAAGAGAATAATAAAACACATAAGAAACAAATACAAAAGGACCACTAAATAATATTATCTATATAAAGACCCTTTTTTTGACCCACCACTTTATTTATTGAAAAATCTCTTAACTGTACTTCTACTTATTTTCAATTGCTTAGCTATTTGAGTATTATTCATCCCTTGTTCATGTAACTCCATAATTTGATTATTACGGTTTTCCCTTTTCGCCTTAGCTCCTGTAACTAGGCTCTTATCTTTACGTATCTTGTTACGTTTTAAGTTCTTCCTGCGGTACTTCTCATCTTTGCTAATTATTGATTTTAAATATAGTTGCTCATAGTCAGTTATATTAAGAACTTCTATAATTCTTTTATTTGAATATCTATACTTTGAAACATCTAAATAATTGATTTCATAGGCTAAGTTATTCATTTCTCTATTACCTAAAGGCTCTCTAAGGGTATTATTAAGCTCATTAATTTTGTCTATTACCTTGTCTTTATCGTCCATTGCTTGGGATGCTGCAGTTGCATAAATGAACAACATAGTTTCCCTACATCCCTTAATATCATAATCACGACTTGATATTAGCCATTCAATATCTCTACATCTGGCAATATGTAGCATATATATATTTTTAGTCATTCGGAAATTAATAGCTTTATTTTTACGCTTTTTAGGCTTATAAATTGGTAACAAGTCATTAACTAATTGGAACATATCATAACTGCAATTTTCATCCCTTACAATATGGCATAATTGTGGGTTATCTTGGTTCTTTAAATTATAAGTATTAGGAACTCTTAATAACCTAGCTGGATCAGTTGCTTTTTTATCACATAGTTCTGTATTAAAAACTGAAATAATAGCTTTATTCAATCTATCAGCAATAGTTCGCTCTAATTTACTCCATAATTTAACCATAGCGGGATGATTAACAATTATTTGATGTTTAAATGTAAAAACTAAATAATATCCATGCCCACTATCAACTACATAGCTGGGGTCCATTAACTCATCTTTATAAAACAAGTCTGCCTCAATAAATATTTCATACATGCAATTTATAAATTCATCCTTAGAAATTCCATTTTGCATACAATCAATGTCAAAATAAAGGGCATTCAGACCAGCTATATTATTATTACTACGTTTACGAGTATTAAAGGTGTTCAAAGTACAATAATAGTCATGTCTATCATCTGTATAATTATGTATATCGCTCAAGTCATTAGTGAATCTATTAAATACTGGTTTGCCCTTATGATTAAAGCCCACAAGGTTATTCATGCCCTTTTGAGAATGCCATTTTTCTGGTATAATAGTGTTTATAGATAAATATTTCTGTTTGGTGTTCATCTAAACAGTCCTTTCTGATTTTTGGTTAGATTGGTAAGGGTTCAAGGGCTTGCTGTTGGGGCATGTCCTTTTTATTTTGTCTAATTTACTTAGATATTTCTCTACGTTTTTTAACTTCTGATGCAAATATATTTTCGATATCTTTTATTTGGTCAAACATAACTCCGATAGACAAATCAAGAAGTTTATCCATCCTTTTAAGCTTTTGCTCAAAATATTCAACAGCAAGTTCTGGAGTATATTTGCCACTATGAACGCCACTTAAAAAACAGTCGATATCGTCCTTATCTTCAGCAACAATATTAAAAACTGTATAAACTTCATTAAGCTTAGTTATATTATTCTCTATATCCATAAAGTCCTTTTCCATTAATTGACATCCCTTTACTAATATAATTTTATATTGGGTATGGTTTTTGCACCCCTTATTATTAGAGCCCCTTAGTATAAACGCTCGTTGGGGGTTTAATATAGAACCCCATGAAGATATAGTAACATAATAAGCAAGACTAATTAATATATAGCTTAATAAATGATAATAAAATAACTATTTGCTAGTTACATAATCATCAATAGCATTAGTAATTTTTTGGTACTTTTCGTCACTGTTTGAATATAGATAGGTGCTATAAAGAGTTGACTGGCTGATATTTAAAAGAATAGTTAGATCATGAATTTTCAAACCATTATCTTTAGCATAGCTCTTAACCTTATCTTTTATATTATTCAATATGAACATCCCCTTCTAAAAATAAAAAAGGCAACATCAGAATTTTACTGAAGTTGCCTTTTTGTAATATATATTTTTTATAATGATTATTAAAATTGCACTATATACAACAAAATTATCTTTACGATAATCATAAAAACCTTTTATAACCGTTGTTATTGAGGCATTTTTTAATTTTTCCAATATCCAAAAATTGCACAATTTGTTGTATTTATGGAACAGATATAATACAATACTAAACGAAACGATGTAAAAAAACATCGCATTATGTCATACTTTTTGACTGATGTATTTATGAAAAAATCATATTAATTAAACTACCAATTTAACTAATATGTTCGAATTTAACAATACTTTTAGAACTGTATACCGACCAAAGCATAAGAGTTCTAAAGACAACTCATTTGAGACTTAGCAAACTACCAATTTGTTAAGTCTTTTTTGTTTTCAAAGAACTATAAAAAATTAATCACTTCAAGTAACTATTATTTTTACTGTTGTTATTATAGCATGTTGATATTTAAATCAAAAAAATGTTTTTTCATTTTCTTCATAGAGCAAAATAAAAAGCGTGACACTATAAGCCCAGAATAGCTTAGCAATCACGTTTTTAGATTGTAACAAGATTTATATTAAAATGTTTCATGAAACATTTTATACAAAATATTTTTAAATTATATATTAATATTAAAAGCACTATTTTCGGCAACTCGTTGGTTTATGCTCTCTTGTTCTAGTCCTAGATAGTTAAGTGTAATGCCTTCGCTTGAATGATTTAAAGTTTTCATGGCTAAAGCAATGTCATTACTTGGATGTATATCCTTATCCCTTAGAACATCATCAAAGCCACCACGATAAAATAAATATGCTCCCGTTTTTCTAGGAGTATGAGTGCCTAAATGTTCAACTCCCGTAGCTTTTGACACTTGTTTCATTGCTTTATAAAAAGTCTTTTCTGAAACGTGTTGAGTGGGATGCTGGGAACTTGGAAATAACCAATAGTCATTTTTATTAACTTCCTTTGCATTCTTACCAGTACCAACAATCATCTTTTCATTGTTTTTAAGTGGTGCCATATATTTATCTGGCTGGCTATTTATAAAGTTATCTAACCAACGTTTATATTCAACTAAATCATTTTTAGCATGGATCAATAACAATTCTTTGATTTTGCCAGTTTTAATCTCTCTAATTCTTAAATACTTTTTAACTTTGCCTTTATTTGTATAAACATCGCTATATTTTAAGTTAACAATATCGGAAATTCTTAAAACACAATTCATCCCAATACTAAACATCATAAAATTACGGATACCGAACTCATTATAATTTTTTAAATATTTTAAAACTCGCTTAATTTCACTTAAATTTTTTATGGGTCTTACGTCCTGTTTCATTTTTAAAAACTCCTGTTTATCGGTCTTTA
>NZ_QUBI01000012.1:0-6964 GCF_006493595.1 Apilactobacillus micheneri
AACTAACTAATCACATTCCTTTAATTCCCTATGGAACAATGTTAAAAGAACAAAGTCGTAAATGGAAAAGTGATGACCGTAAGGTCATGAATTGGTATTACAACGAAAAAGATGATTATTACCTAGATCCTAATGGTATTCGATTTAATTTTAATGGTTATCGTAAAAGAACTGATAAGAATCAATTTACGCGTGATTTTAAAGAATATGAGTCCGAAAAATATGATATTAATCAAAATATAGATTCTAATGCATTAACCAAATCTGGTAATACCAGAAAAATTAGAATTAATTATGCACGGGAATATTTTAAAAATAAACAAAAAGAATTGCTTTTGGCACCAAAAACAAGTGATATCTACGCAAAAAGAAAAATAGATGTAGAATCAGTTTTTGGTAGGCTAAAGGCTTCTTTGCGTTTTAATAGATTCTCCGTTAGGGGGTAATCGAAAAGGTAAAAAAAGAAGCTGGGTTTGCTATAATGGCATTAAACATAAGAAAGTTAATGACAAAAGTCATTAATTTTATAAAATTATATACAAAAACAGGATTTACGTTAAATATCAAACGTAAATCCTGTTTTTGTAGAGACTTATGTCACAGCCCCTTTATTAAAAGTTATTTTTAGCATCTTTGATTATTAGATTTATTATCCAATATACAAATGTTTGGATGATTGTTAAAATTATTACAAATACAATCATATGAGGAGTCCACATGTTGATTAAAGGATTAATTAATAATTTTGGTGACAATAGTAAATATATTGTATGAAATCTTAAAAATCTTCCTATATAAATACCAATTGAAGCAAGGATATTAAAAATTATGATTAAAGTTATACCAAACAATTTATTTTTAATGTGCAATTTATTTTTAATTTCATGAACTATTTTAAATAGTCCATATAATCCGATCAATGAACAACCTAAGGCACTTATTATTAAATATGAATAGCTTAGCCACATATTACTCGACAAACGCAGTAAGCCTTCGTTTGTATATGGACTTAGTAATGATAGATGAAATAAATCAGTTAAAAGGTATGGTGCGTTTGGATAAAATATTAACCATAGTATTAAAATAGGCCAGAATATCCAAGATTTTTTAACATGTTTATTCGTAAGTTCCAAACTCAATTCAATTGGAATGTAGCCCAAAATAGTATTCAAAATTAGAAAACCAAAGGGTGGTTTTACCATAAAATATAAGAAAATAATCCATGCAATGAAGATTATTCTGACTTGCCATTTTATATTTTTAAACATTATGCAACCTCTTAAGATAATTTATTATTACTATCTTACATTTTAACGCGAAAGTTAATTTTATTGAACAATTAAAAGCTAAAAATTACAATGTAATTATTAATATTAAAAAGTCACAATGTTGAGTGATATAATATATATTGTTAATTAAGTATGGAGGAATATTTATGAGCATAAATTTTAGTAATATATTTACTCTAAGCAACCTTTTAGATATATTGGTTGTTTGGTTTATTATATATGAAGTAATTGTCTTACTTAGAGGAACGAAGGCAGTTCAGTTATTTAGAGGAGTACTGGTAATTGCTATTGTAAAAATCATTAGTATTATTTTTGGTTTGACTGCAGTATCCTGGTTAACTGATCAAGTTATAAATTGGGGAGTTATTGCCATTATCGTTATCTTCCAACCAGAAATAAGACGTGGTTTGGAACATATTGGTCGTGGTTCAATTTTGAAACATACACAAAACCAAAATGTTGAAAACCAAAAGATGATTACCGCTTTAGATAAAGCAATTCAATACATGTCTAAACGTCGCATTGGTGCTTTAATAACAATTCAAATGGATACAGGATTAGAAGACTACATAGAAACTGGTATTAATATCGATGCTGATGTCACCGGTGAACTATTAATAAATACATTTATTCCTAATACTCCATTGCATGATGGTGCTGTTATTATCAGAAACAATAGGTTAGCAGTAGCTGCTGCTTATTTACCATTATCTCAAAGTAATTTAATTCCAAAAGAATTAGGAACGAGGCATCGTGCTGCTGTTGGAATTTCAGAAGTTACTGATGCACTTACGATTGTTATTTCAGAAGAAACTGGTGAAGTTTCTATCACTAAAAATAATGAATTACTAAGAGGGCTTACTCAAGAAGATTATATTAAGTTCCTAAAAGATCAATTGATTACTAAACAGGATTCTGTGAACAAGAATTTCTTTACCACTGTTGGTACATGGATTGATAAAATGAATCTTAAAAAGAAAGATGGAGGTAAAAAATAATGAAAAGATTAGATAATCCTTGGTTTTTCAGACTAATTTCATTAATTTTTGCCATCCTTTTATTTGTTTATGTTAATCAAGGCAAATTTTTTGGGAATAATAATAATTCTACTGATAGTTCAATCACTCAATTAACTGCTACTAAAAATTCAACTTTATCTTTACCATTACAATTGAATTTTGATAATAATAAATACTTTGTAACTGGTTATCCTGAAAAAGTATCAGTTAAAATTAGTGGTCCAGCAGCTTTAGTTACTACTACTGTTAATACACAAAATTTTAAAGTATATGCTGATCTTTCAAGATTAGGAGTTGGTCATCATAGAGTTAGAATTTATCAAGACGGATTGAATGATGAATTGAAGTATAAGACTAATCCTTCTTATATTAATGTTAATATTCAGCCTCGTAGGACCACTGAATTTCCTGTGAATATTAAATATGATGATTCAAACATTGCTGATGGATATCATGCGGGGAAAGCTGTTCTAGGTAATGATAAAGTTAAAGTTACAGGTGCCGAAAACGAAATTAATAAGATTAATAAGGTAGTCGCCGAATTAAGCATTCCTCAAGGAACTAACAAGACTGTTAATTCTTCCGTTATTCTTGAGGCCTTAGATGCAAAAGGTAAAATTGTTAATGTAATTTTGACGCCTTCTACAACTTCTGTTAATTTACCAATAAGCAGTGGAAATAATAAAAAAGTGCCAGTTAGTTTGCATACAGAGAACGCATCTTCTGCTAAAAAATATACTTTAACGCCTGAAAGCAAAACCGTTAAGGTATTTGGGACATCCAAAGAATTGGATAACATTAAAGAAGTAAAGGCATATGTTGATGTTTCTGGCATAAATAAAGAAAAGAATGTTAATGTTCAATTAGATAAAAATTTAAATCATGTATCTGGATTTGATCCTGATAATATTAAAGTCAAAGTTAAAACTAATTAGAAATAAATAGGCCTATTAAATGGACTAGAAATGGAGATATTATTATGAAATATTTTGGAACTGATGGGGTTAGAGGAGTTGCTAATGAAGACCTTAGCCCTGAATTAGCATTTAAATGTGGTCGTGCTGGTGGATATATTTTAACTAAGCACAGTGAATCAGAAGGACAACCTCAAGTTTTAGTTGCTCGTGATACTAGAATTTCTGGTCAAATGTTAGAAAATGCATTGGTTGCTGGTTTGTTATCTGTTGGAATTGAAGTATTACAATTAGGTGTTGTTACTACTCCAGGAGTTGCTTATTTAGTTAGAACTCAAGGAGCTGCTGCTGGTGTTATGATTACTGCATCTCATAATCCTGCAGAATATAATGGGATTAAATTCTTTGGTTCAGATGGTTATAAACTATCCGATGATTTAGAAGAAGAAATTGAAAAAATATTAGAAGAAGATAAAGATGATTTACCTCGCCCATCAGCCAAAGGCTTAGGCACTGCTGATGATTATTCTGAAGGTAGTCAAAAATATATTCGTTTCTTAGAACAAACAGTTCCAGAAGATTTATCAGGAATGAATATTTGTGTTGATTCTGCTAATGGTGCTACTAGCAGATTAGTATCTAGATTATATGCGGATTTAGGAATTGATTTTGATACTATGGCTACTACTCCTAATGGAATTAACATTAATGATCAAGTTGGTTCTACTCATCCAGAACAATTACAAAAAATGGTTGTTGATAAGGGTGCTCAAATTGGTTTAGCATTTGATGGAGATGGTGACCGTTGTATTGCTGTTGACGAAAATGGTGAATTAGTTGATGGTGATAAGATAATGTACATTTGTGGAAAATATATGTCCGATCATGGTCGTTTGAAGCAAGATACAGTTGTAAGTACTGTTATGAGTAATCTTGGTATGTATAAGGCAATGGAAGCCAATGGTATGAAGAATGTACAAACTAAGGTTGGGGACAGATATGTAGTAGAAGAAATGAATAAATCTGGATACAATCTTGGTGGTGAACAATCTGGACATATTGTTTTCTTAGACTTTAATACTACTGGAGATGGATTGTTAACTAGTTTACAACTACTACATGTAATGAAAGATACTGGTAAGAAATTATCAGAATTAGCTAGTGAAATTAAAAAGTATCCACAAAAATTAATTAATGTTAAAGTATCTGATAAACAACATGCTTTAGAAAACTCAAAAGTTAAGGATGTTATTTCCAAAGTAGAAACAGAAATGAATGGTGATGGACGTGTACTTGTTCGTCCTAGTGGAACTGAACCATTATTACGTGTAATGACTGAAGCGCCAACTCAAGAACTAGTGGATGGCTATACCAAACGTATTGCTGATGTAGTTCAACAAGAAGTTGGAATTGAATAAAAAAGATTAAAGGCCTTTAAAAGGTCTTTTTTTATAAATTTATATACAACTATACCAATTTATTCTTAATAATTGACATATATTGTAAATCATTGTAATCTATTACTTGTCTTTAAAAAAAATATAATATGAATGTCTATACCAATTATAAAATTGAAAGGAACATAAAATATGTGTGGAATTGTTGGAGTCGCAGGAAATAAAAATGCGGTTAATATTTTAATAAATGGTTTACAAAAGCTTGAATATCGTGGATACGATTCCGCTGGTCTTTATGTAAGTGATAAAGATGGTAAAGATTGTCTAATTAAAAGAACTGGAGCTATTTCTAATTTAAAAAAGGCTATTGGTTCAGACGTAAAAGGAACTTCTGGAATCGGTCATACTCGTTGGGCTACTCATGGTGGGGTAACGGTAGAAAATGCTCATCCTCATTACTCACAAGATGATCGTTTTTATCTTGTTCATAACGGAGTTATTGAAAACTATAAAGAATTAAAAGAACAATATTTAAGTGATTTTACTTTTACTTCTCAAACTGATACTGAAGTAGTTGTACAATTAGTCGATTATTTTGCAACTAAAGAAAACATGAATGCTAAAGATGCATTTTTAAAAACTTTGTCATTATTAGATAAAGGATCTTCATATGCATTTCAATTAATGGATCGTGAGGAACCAGATACTATTTATGTTGCTAAAGATAAGAGTCCTTTATTAATTGGAATCGGTGATGGTTGTAATGTCGTTTGTTCAGATTCATTAGCAATGTTAAACGTAACTCATGAATTCTTAGAATTAAATGATGGTGATTTTGTTACTGTCAAACCAGATTCTATTGATATTCAAGATAAGGATGGTAATAAGGTTACAGACCGTAAACCATTCCACGTTGATATTGATGCTAGTGATACAGATAAGGGTACTTATCCATACTACATGCTTAAAGAAATTGATGAACAACCTAATGTTATGAGAAAACTATCTTCTGAATACTTAAATGAAGATGGTAATCCTGAAATCGAAGAAGATTTATTAAAATCAATTAAACAAGCAGATCGCTTATACATTGTTGCTGCTGGTACTAGTTATCATGCTGGTTTAGTAGGTAAAAATTTATTTGAAACAATGGCTCAAATTCCTACTGAAGTTCACGTTGCTTCTGAGTTTGCATATAATATGCCACTCTTATCAAGGAATCCATTTTTTATTTTCTTAAGTCAAAGTGGTGAAACTGCTGATAGTCGTGAAGTATTAGTTAATGTTAGCAAAGCCGGTTACAAGAGCTTAACTATTACTAATGTTGCTAAATCAACTTTATCACGTGAATCAGACTATACTTTATTATTACATGCAGGTCCTGAAATTTCCGTTGCATCTACTAAAGCATATACTGCTCAAATCGCTGTTGAAGCTATTTTAGCTAAGGGTTTGGGTGAAGCAGATCAAATTAAAGCGGCTACTGAATTTAACTTAAGACAACAATTAGGATTAGTTGCTACAGGGATGCAAACAATTGTTGACGAAAAAGAAAAAATGAATCAACTATCCAAAGACTACTTTGTAAATGCTAGTAAGTCATTCTACATTGGTCGTGGCATTGATTACTTTGTTTCATTGGAAGCTGCCCTTAAACTTAAAGAAATTTCATATATCCATGCTGAAGGATTTGCTTCTGGAGAATTAAAGCACGGTACAATTGCTTTAATTGAGGATAAGACTCCAGTTATTGGAATTATTACTCAAAAGAATACTTCTAACTTAACTAGAAGTAATTTGGAAGAAACAATGGCTCGTGGATCTAAAGCTATTACAATTGTAACCAAAGCATTGGCTAAAGAAGACGATGATATTATCATTCCTGATGTAAATAGTATGTTAACACCATTATTAAGTGTTATTCCTGCTCAATTACTTGCTTACTATACAAGTTTGAATAAAGGATTAGATGTTGATCATCCTAGAAACTTAGCTAAAAGTGTTACTGTTCAATAAAATTAGAAAAAAGCATTGGGATTTAATCCTTGAAGTGAACCCCTAAAGTGAAACAACACTTTAGGGGTTTTTGTATGGCAAAATTTAGTTTTGAGTTAAAGAAAAAAATAGTTAAAGAATATTTTTCTGCAGGAATTGGTTCTACTAGTCTTGCTAAAAAATATAATATTAAAAGTAGAACAACTATTTTAAATTGGATTCATATGTATAATGCCTTCGGCATTAAAGGCTTGATTGTAAGAAAACCAATTAAAGTATATTCTGGAAATTATAAACGAAAAGTGCTGCATTGGATGCACACTAACCACAGTTCGTATCCAGAAACAGCA
>NZ_QUBI01000013.1:0-6216 GCF_006493595.1 Apilactobacillus micheneri
ATATTAAACAAAAAAATATTAATAAATTGGTAGAAAATATTAAAGCATTAATAAAGTAATATTGATAAATTAATAAAAATACCAAAACTTTAATATTAACGTTAATATGCTGATTTTGTAATGCAATATTTGACCTTTGAAAACTAAATATAAGCGAGAAAAGTAAGCAACAAGTAACTGGTTATTAGTAACCAAAAAAACTAATACATAATTAAACGACAAAACAGAAGAAACACGACTAAACAAGCAAGATGAAGAGTACTATATACAACTAAAAAAGCACCAAACTAAGCAACAAACTTGCTATTGAATGAATGGATAGCAAACATATTTAAGTGTCTAAAACGCTACATAATTTTAATTGTAAGGGATACTATATATCCCCCAAACAAATGAGAGAAAAAAGCTATTCAATCACGAATAGTACACGTACCTTTATTTGAACAGTATCCAGATTGAACTTTTTGAGTGGAAAAAATAACACTCCCCCGCCCGATAACTAATATCTCAAAATAGCATCAGTACAATTACTACTAGATAATTCCCATTTTGGTTCATTTTACCTATTGCCAAACGAAGTGCAAGGCAAGGTAAAAGAACAATGTAAAAATGAAAGTATCCTAAAACCTACTATAAAGCTAAATAAAAGAAACGTTTTATTTTAAGAGTTCGTAAAGCCTGTTATATCAACGTTTATAAGGGATGCTAATTCAGATTTTATAAGAATTACCGCAGATTTTGCAATAATTGGCGTAAATGTTTAAATATTAAAACTAATTAAAAATATTAAGGAGATTTAAAAAATGAAAGTGATGACCAATCCAGAATTGATAGATAAGTTATATGAAGAAATATCCAGACAAAACACAATTTACATGAGCATTATAGGAACGATGGTTGCTGTAGTCTTAGGGATTGCCTTTGCGTATGTTTGGCAACAACTTAAGTTTTCCGATAAAGGTATTGAAAAAATGAAGAGGAACATATATGAAGAATTCAAAATAGATAAAATTAAAAGAAATATTGATGAAACAAAAAGTAATAATGACAAATCAAAAGAAAATATTGATAAGTTACAAAAACAAATAGATGAATTCAATTCTTTTAGAAAAGAAAATGTTGCAATGCTACTTATAACACACGCTGAACAATTTTCTTTAATAGCATCTAATGCTGAAGAAATTCTACTTAATAATGAACTGTCCATAATTGAGGACATCATAGTTAAATATGGAGATTATGATATGGACCTTGAAAATTTTATGAGTGTATTTGCAAGCGTTTCTAACGGAAATATGGATATCTTAAATAGAAAATTTAAAGATGCAGATTATAAAATGAAGATTAAAAAGGAATTGAAAACGATAAATGATTATTTGATTAATAATTTTCCAAAAGGAATTAAAGCTTATAAAGTTACTAAAAGTGGAGATGTGAATTTCGTTGAAGATTTTAAAAAAACAGCTCAAAAAATAGAAAATATGTAATTTAATAAAATAAATGAGTTACCAAAAGAAGAAACAAGGAACCCGATTACGAGATTAACTGATACGCTTGACAAGTAACCACTTTAGATAGTATTATATAAATATAGAGTTACCAAAAAGAAAGAAACGTAAGAAAAGGGAACTCAAATATAATATAAAAAGGACGTTAAAACATGAGTGAAACCGTAAATCCAATTAAAAATAAGACTGATTACATACTATTAACTAGAGATTTATTACAAAGAACGAAAGATGCTAAAACTAACCTAAGAAATTACTTTATGTTTAGAGTGGGTATGTGTTGTGTGTTAAGAATTAGCGATATTGTAAGCATGAGAGTTCATGACCTATATGATGCTGATTTAAACGTAAAACCTAGATTAACGATTAAAGAAATTAAAACAGGTAAGAAAAAGGATATGAGTACAGCTCATTTTAAGAAGGATGCTGAAAAGTACCGAGATGAAGTATTAAAACCAAGATTAAACAAAACATATCCAGATAAAGCTACTAAATGCTTATCAAGTGATGAAACTATTGAGATTGGTACAGGTAAAAATAAACGTGAGATTAACAAATATGCTACTGATTGGCTATTTACAAGCAATAGATACCCATTTAAACACGTTGATGAAAAAGCTTTCTATAAGGCAATAAAGGCTAGTGCTAAAGATGTAAATCTAGAACATATTGGAACTCACACAATGAGAAAAACGGGTGCTTATCTGTTGTATCGTGGGAATTTTGACGATGTGCTAAAAGATAAAAATGTTAAACCTAACAACAACATTAGTTTAGCTATGAAAGTACTTAACCATAGCTCTCAAGCTAGTACATTGCGTTATTTAGGACTTGATAAAGAAACATTAGACAAAGCAATTAATGATATTGATGCGTTCGATATTGAGATTTAAAAAGTTTGGAGTAATTTATGAAAATTTTAGAACTGTTATTAACCTTTAGAATATTGAACTCGTTTAGCGGTTTAATATCAGTCTTGATAACCATAGGCGTGTTCATATGGCTTCTGACAATACCTAGCTTTGTATTTACAATTAAAACTATATTATGGATAGTGATAGGAATAAGTGTTGCTGTGATGGCAATATGTAAGGCTATTGAAAAAATGGAAGAAAAGAGAAATGGAAAAGATAAAAAATAACTTATTAATAAAAATGTATAAAAAAGCCTGCCTTATAGACAGACCTTTTTATTTATAAACCAAACCACCAATATTCATATTTATCGAAGAATATTTTAATTCCATCGATTCTTAGGTTATCAAAATAATCTTGATAATGTTTTCCGTTTTCACCTTTAGCTCCACCCTTGAGCCACCAGTCAGAATTGAATAGAGCACTAAACTCTACAGTAGGTTTAGGTTCATCATTTAACTGATTAAAATTGTTTTGGTAAAGTCTTCTTTTATTAACAAAGCCAAATATTTTTTCATCAACTGAACCTGCACCACTTTGCCACTTCTTTTCGACTATATACACTGTATTAGTTTCGAAATTAAAAAACACTTCATCTGGTTTCCAATTTTTATGATTAGCATTCCTTAATCCGTAATGGTCATATAATACGTTATAGAATTGATTTTGATTAGTTATAACACCTATACGTTGATTATCTTTTAATCTAATAACGTCAAATGCTGGTGATTTAGAGTTTTTAATAACTAACCTATTGGGGTTCTTAAATGCGTGCTTTTTTAATTCATACTCTGAAGATAGGTTGGCGTTAATACTACTAGCTAAATCGGTTTTATCTTCAAACTTTAAGCCGTTAGCATTTGTATTAGCACCACCAATGCCGCCTTTTTTCATATATATCACCTCCTTATCGCATATTATAAACGATGAGGAGGCAATGTTAATATGTTGTTATTATTACTTCTCCGACTTTTCCACGCTTTCTAGCGTTAGAATTTAAAACTCTATTTGCTTCTACGTGGTGTACTTTAAATATTTTATCTTTATATAATTCCTGAATTAAAGGAACGTCAGCATTGGATAACATGACTTTAGCACCTTTATAAGCTAAAGCTTTAGCTTGCTCAGCTAACTCTTTTTGCTGTATTAATCCGAAACCGTTTTTAGTATAGCTAGTGAAACTAGAAGTTGGATTTACAGGGATGTATGGAGGGTCTAAATATACAAAATCGTTTTTATTGACAGTTTTTAAACATTCTTTGTAATCTCCACTTGTTATCTTTATTTCTTTTGAATTTAAATAATTTGAATCTGAATATATACAATTTGGTGCCAAATTTAATTTTTTATGCCCCCCAAAAGGAACGTTGTTTTGTCCTTTTTGGTTAACTCTCCATAATCCATTATATCCAGCTTTGTTTAAATATATGAATCTAGATGCTCTTTCAATGTTACTCATATTTAAAATTCTGCCGTCACGGTCTACCGAGCGGACGTCTAAATAATGCTCTTTGGAATCTAATTTTTCATGCTGCTTTAAAGAAACTACTAAGTCATCTAAATTGTTTTTAACCACAGTCCAAGTATTAGATAATTCTTCGTTAAAATCATTTATATAAGCTTTGCTGGGTTCTAATTTTAATAACAATGCACCACCTCCAACGAAAGGTTCGTAATAATTATTAAAACTATTTGGGACATGCTTTAAAAGCTCTGGTAGAAGTTGCCTTTTTCCACCTACCCATTTTATGAAAGGAGACAAAACAGGTTTCTGTATCTGTTCTATAAAATGACTTTGGCTTATGCTTAAAGCTTGTGAAATGCTTTTGATTTGACTGCTATTCCACTTACTAATGCTATTTTTAGACAAATATAAAACTGTACTGTAAGGCACCGAAGCTGAAAAGGACAAAGATTTTAAATTCATGCCTTGCATTTTTGTTAATTCATTTAATTTACTATTCATAATTAATACCCGCTTTTTGTGTTTTATAACATGATTATATCAAAAAACACAAAAAGCGTATATAGAGTTTATCAACAATATTGTTATATTTTATCAATAACTAATTACATTTTTGCTGATATGACAATGTTTATAGACAATTTTGGTGTTGCTAAAAAATGTATATAATGTTAATATTAAATACTAATTAATGACTTATTGAAAGCAAAAAAGCCATTCGATTATAGCATTGGCGTGCTACGAATGACTTAACTCGATGAGTATTATATAACTCTATTTTTCTAACATTGAAACCTTTAAAAAGGCTTCGCTTCATGTATATATAATACTCACTAATTGCTTTTTAGTCAAGATTAAAAGACTAAAAGGGAAGTGAAAATAAATGAAAAAATTACAAGATTTCAACTCGAAAGGAGATGATAAGAACTGGACTAATGCAAAATTAGTTAATTCTTTAATAGCTCAAAAAGCAAGAACTGTTAGTGATGGAAGCGAAGTATATCATTTTAAACAAAAGAGACGTGCTGAAGAACTTGAAAATTGTGGTAGCCACCTACAATACCTAATTGATAGGAAAGGCAATAAACGCCTACATAATGCTAAATTCTGCCATGACAAATTGTGCCAGATTTGCAACATAAGAAAGTATAATCATGAAAGTGCGAGATTATATCACGTAGTCAAATACTTAAAAAATTTACATAAATTCATGATTGGAACATTCACGATTAAGAATGTTAAATACGATAGAATTAGCAATGCAATAGAAGAACTTAATTACGCTTGGCGAAAGATGCAAGGTTACAAAGCAATCAAGCCATATCTAAAAGGAACAGTTAAAAAAGTTGAGTGTAAAGTTGGTAATGACAACAAGTGTAACGTCCATATACACGTTTTAATGGCAGTTAGTCCTAGCTTTTTTCATGGAAAGAACAGCCTAAACCATGCTCAATGGTCGAAACTTTGGACTAGGGCAGTCAATAAAGGATATACGCCTGAGTTGCATGTAGAACGAAAAGGTTCATATGAACAATTGAAAAAAACATGTAACTATATATCGAAATCATACGTTTTTGGAGATTGGCAATTAAATGATATAAGCAGATTAATAGACATTGATAATGGAACTTATCGAAAGCATTTAATAGTATATACTGGCTTGCTAAAAGAAACTGATAATCTAATTAATAGTAGTTTTAAAAGGAAAAATAAAGTATCTACTGGAAAATATCAGACGTATGGAATGAATGATAACTTCGACTATGATAGTGCGACGATTGAAACGTATATGTACAAGAAAACTAATGGCAAAACTGATTATTATTTAAAAGAATGATTGAACGGTATTTAATATATTTGCAGTTATGGAGCAAGGCAATAGTCTTGCGAAAACAACTCAAATCGCTTATATATCAACGCTTACTCACTATAAAAGGTGGTAACCAATTTTGCTAGTTTAGATGCTACTCACTTCGTTCGTAAGCGTCTAAGCAGGCAATTAAAAACTAAAATTAAACAATAAGTTAAGTATATTAAACAAAAAAATATTAATAAATTGGTAGAAAATATTAAAGCATTAATAAAGTAATATTGATAAATTAATAAAAATACCAAAACTTTAATATTAACGTTAATATGCTGATTTTGTAATGCAATATTTGACCTTTGAAAACTAAATATAAGCGAGAAAAGTAAGCAACAAGTAACTGGTTATTAGTAACCAAAAAAACTAATACATAATTAAACGACAAAACAGAAGAAACACGACTAAACAAGCAAGATGAAGAGTACTATATACAACTAAAAAAGCACCAAACTAAGCAACAAA
>NZ_QUBI01000014.1:0-985 GCF_006493595.1 Apilactobacillus micheneri
AATCGTTGAATAAATCTTTAAAGAATAAAGTTAATTATTATCTAATTAATTATCGTTATGAACAAATAAAACAAGAACATGGAGCTATTATTAATCACATAAAAAAATTAATTAATTATTTTAAAAGATTCTCCATATCATTCATTTTAAAGAGTATTGGTGTAAGTAGAAGCTATTACTATCGTCATTTAAAAGAACACGATAAAGATATTAAATTAAAAAAGATGATTACTAAAATTAAACGTTTTAATCCAAACTATGGTTATCGACGTGTAACTTTAGCTTTGATTAATAACAACGTAGTTGTTAACCATAAAAAAGTTTTAAGATTAATGAAAACATTAAAATTAACAACTAACAGTTATAATAAAAAGAGTAGAAAGTATAATTCTTACATTGGCAAAGTGGGACACACAGCTAAAAATAGACTTCACAGAAAGTTTAAGACTGATCGTCCATATCAAAAGCTAACAACTGATGTTAGTGAATTTAGATATGGTAATCAAGATATAAATCATAGAGTTTATTTATCACCAATTATGGACTTGTTTTCGGATGAAATATTAACATGTTCTATTAGTGAACATCCAACTGTGGACTTCACTATTAAGCCAATGAAAGCTTTGATTAAGACATTACCTAATTTGGAATATAGAACTACCGTTCATAGTGATCAAGGTTTTCAGTATCAAAATAATAAATGGCAGAGACTATTAAAGAATAATCATATATTTCAATCCATGTCCCGTAAAGGGACATGCTTAGATAATGCTCAAATGGAATCTTTCTTTCATATTATGAAAACAGAAGTCATGAATGTTAATTATGAAACAAAAGATTCGTTAATTAAAACAATGAAAAATTGGATTAAATACTATAATAAATATAGAATTAAAACAAAATTAGGAGGTAAAGCTCCGAAAGAATATCGGGAACTTTACCTCCTAGAAAATAAATAGTTGTTTCGTTTTAAGGGTTCACATCA
>NZ_QUBI01000015.1:0-849 GCF_006493595.1 Apilactobacillus micheneri
AAGCAGAATAAACCAATTCAAGGTCGTTGTAGCTGAAGGCCTGGCCTGCCTGACAGTTAATTATGAGCATGTCTTGCCCTTCATGGTGGATATTCACAGCTGAAAGTGGTATTGGCATTTTTTTCTGAGGACACAACGAGGAAATCTGATAAATACGGCCACCTGAAGTCTAGCTCGGAGTTAACAATTTACCACGTTTAGAGCGGCCGCGATATCCTGCAGATGCATCCAGTACTAGTATGGCCCGGGGGATGAGCGGCCGCGATATCCTGCAGATGCATCCAGTACTAGTATGGCCCGGGGGATCCGTTAGCTATCGTTCGCGAGAAAGTTAGTAGACACACAGGACCCAGGCGTGCAAGTCAATTTCAGCTGACTACACCGATTCTGGTTAAAAGAGCCTATGGCCACCCTTATTTTAGAGAAAAAAAACCACACCTCTAATGTGTTGGGCACTAGAAAAAGCTAACTACCTAGTCCGTTTCTGGACGACTTCATTGGGAATAACATACCCCCCACTGTGATTAAGACTGGCACTGTCCTAATGCTTTCTTCAATAGGTTTGGCTCATGTGTGATTCCCTCTGGCAAACTTATAGAGGACAAGCAGAATAAACCAATTCAAGGTCGTTGTAGCTGAAGGCCTGGCCTGCCTGACAGTTAATTATGAGCATGTCTTGCCCTTCATGGTGGATATTCACAGCTGAAAGTGGTATTGGCATTTTTTTCTGAGGACACAACGAGGAAATCTGATAAATACGGCCACCTGAAGTCTAGCTCGGAGTTAACAATTTACCACGTTTAGAGCGGCCGCGATATCCTGCAGATGCATCCAGTACTAGTATGGCCC
>NZ_QUBI01000016.1:0-677 GCF_006493595.1 Apilactobacillus micheneri
GCCCTGTTTTTAAGTACCCAGGAAGCCAGAATAGTCTTGAGAAGGGAGGAAATTGCTGGGCAGCATTATGAGCATTATCAACACTTTTTTTCATGGAGGAAGTAAGTACAGGCAAAGCCAGATGAATTACGTTTAGAGCTGTGGAGGTCATTAAGACCCTGAATAATTGCTTTGATGGACCCATGCTGCCACAAAAAAAGATATAGGGGGCTGCCTTTATCCATGACATATAGCCACATCGGAGACATTTAATGATGCAATTTGAGCCCTGTGCCGAAGCTCAGTACCATATTACATGCCTCAAAGTGGTATCCAACCGTTAACTACAAATTAGAAACGTATACGGATCCCCCGGGCCATACTAGTACTGGATGCATCTGCAGGATATCGCGGCCGCAGAAGACCTAAGCTAGCGTTTAGAGTGCAATTTTGTCAGCAGCCATACTCTAAGCCCTGTTTTTAAGTACCCAGGAAGCCAGAATAGTCTTGAGAAGGGAGGAAATTGCTGGGCAGCATTATGAGCATTATCAACACTTTTTTTCATGGAGGAAGTAAGTACAGGCAAAGCCAGATGAATTACGTTTAGAGCTGTGGAGGTCATTGTACTGGATGCATCTGCAGGATATCGCGGCCGCAGAAGACCTAAGCTAGCGTTTAGAGTGCAATTTTGTCAGCAG
>NZ_QUBI01000017.1:0-638 GCF_006493595.1 Apilactobacillus micheneri
GTTGTTATTAATCAAAGCTAAAGTTACACGTCGATAACCATAGTTTGGATTAAAACGTTTAATTTTAGTAATCATCTTTTTTAATTTAATATCTTTATCGTGTTCTTTTAAATGACGATAGTAATAGCTTCTACTTACACCAATACTCTTTAAAATGAATGATATGGAGAATCTTTTAAAATAATTAATTAATTTTTTTATGTGATTAATAATAGCTCCATGTTCTTGTTTTATTTGTTCATAACGATAATTAATTAGATAATAATTAACTTTATTCTTTAAAGATTTATTCAACGATTTAAATTTAATATTATTTGATTTCATTTTTTTAGGGCCACGATTAGTGTATAATCCAGTTAGGCCTTTAGTCTCCAATCTTCGCTCCCAAGCAAAGATGGTGCTCGGGGCTGATATGTTGAAGAAAAGTGCTGTTTCTGGATACGAACTGTGGTTAGTGTGCATCCAATGCAGCACTTTTCGTTTATAATTTCCAGAATATACTTTAATTGGTTTTCTTACAATCAAGCCTTTAATGCCGAAGGCATTATACATATGAATCCAATTTAAAATAGTTGTTCTACTTTTAATATTATATTTTTTAGCAAGACTAGTAGAACCAATTCCTGCAGAAAAATATT
>NZ_QUBI01000018.1:0-609 GCF_006493595.1 Apilactobacillus micheneri
AACCGATTAAGGTTATCGAGTTTCCTCATTCGGAAATCTCCGGATCAAAGCTTACGTACAGCTCCCCGAAGCATATCGGTGTTAGTCCCGTCCTTCATCAGCTCCTAGTGCCAAGGCATCCACCATGCGCCCTTCATAACTTAACCTAATTCATCACTACGTGATGTTTGGTTAATTGAGTATTATACGAATAAAACTATTTAAAAAACTCAAAATAACGCGGTGTTCTCGGTTAAAATTGTATTTAATACAAATTTAATTTAGAAATTAATAATATCTAGTTTTCAAAGAACCAAGTTCGACACTTACGTGTCAATGGAGAATAGCGGAATCGAACCGCTGACCTCCTGCTTGCAAGGCAGGTGCTCTCCCAGCTGAGCTAATTCCCCATATATAAAGTTTCGTGGCAATCCACTAGTCCAATGGGCCTAAATGGACTCGAACCATCGACCTCACGCTTATCAGGCGTGCGCTCTCAACCAACTGAGCTATAGGCCCAAAAAGCATAAGCTTTATGTTTGAGAGTAGACCTCTCAAAACTGAATAAGATTGATCAATCTAATGTAAGTTTCCGTAATATCCTTAGAAAGGAGGTGATCCAGCCGCAGG
>NZ_QUBI01000019.1:0-606 GCF_006493595.1 Apilactobacillus micheneri
CGATTAAGGTTATCGAGTTTCCTCATTCGGAAATCTCCGGATCAAAGCTTACGTACAGCTCCCCGAAGCATATCGGTGTTAGTCCCGTCCTTCATCAGCTCCTAGTGCCAAGGCATCCACCATGCGCCCTTCATAACTTAACCTAATTCATCACTACGTGATGTTTGGTTAATTGAGTATTATACGAATAAAACTATTTAAAAAACTCAAAATAACGCGGTGTTCTCGGTTAAAATTGTATTTAATACAAATTTAATTTAGAAATTAATAATATCTAGTTTTCAAAGAACCAAGTTTGACACTTACATGTCAATGGAGAATAGCGGAATCGAACCGCTGACCTCCTGCTTGCAAGGCAGGTGCTCTCCCAGCTGAGCTAATTCCCCATATATAAAGTTTCGTGGCAATCCACTAGTCCAATGGGCCTAAATGGACTCGAACCATCGACCTCACGCTTATCAGGCGTGCGCTCTCAACCAACTGAGCTATAGGCCCAAAAAGCATAAGCTTTATGTTTGAGAGTAGACCTCTCAAAACTGAATAAGATTGATCAATCTAATGTAAGTTTCCGTAATATCCTTAGAAAGGAGGTGATCCAGCCGCAGG
>NZ_QUBI01000020.1:0-604 GCF_006493595.1 Apilactobacillus micheneri
ACTGCATTACATATTCACAACCAACATGAGAAGAGCGGAATAGATGGCCGGATGTTTGGTGGCTTTGATATATTGTGAGGAGCATTGCGAACCCTAGAGCTGTCCGGTCAAATAACCCCCTCACAATAAGTGTAATGTCATGGGATAATCAAAAGACTAAGGGAGGGCTTTTATAGAAGGCGTGAGGTCATGCTATCCCCCTCTGAAGACGCGGCCGCGATATCCTGCAGATGCATCCAGTACTAGTATGGCCCGGGGGATCCTAGAGACCATTCGCGATTCCATGAGACTCCAAGGGTTCTGCACAACTTATGCACCTCTATTAGATCATTGTGTTCTACGAAGCCTGGACTGCATTACATATTCACAACCAACATGAGAAGAGCGGAATAGATGGCCGGATGTTTGGTGGCTTTGATATATTGTGAGGAGCATTGCGAACCCTAGAGCTGTCCGGTCAAATAACCCCCTCACAATAAGTGTAATGTCATGGGATAATCAAAAGACTAAGGGAGGGCTTTTATAGAAGGCGTGAGGTCATGCTATCCCCCTCTGAAGACGCGGCCGCGATATCCTGCAGATGCATCCAGTACTAGTATGGCCC
>NZ_QUBI01000003.1:0-264604 GCF_006493595.1 Apilactobacillus micheneri
TATCAAAATAATAAATRGCAGAGACTATTAAAGAATAATCATATATTTCAATCCATGTCCCGTAAAGGGACATGCTTAGATAATGCTCAAATGGAATCTTTCTTTCATATTATGAAAACAGAAGTCATGAATGTTAATTATGAAACAAAAGATTCGTTAATTAAAACAATGAAAAATTGGATTAAATACTATAATAAATATAGAATTAAAACAAAATTAGGAGGTAAAGCTCCGAAAGAATATCGGGAACTTTACCTCCTAGAAAATAAATAGTTGTTTCGTTTTAAGGGTTCACATCATTCGAGTTTTTTTATTTAACAGTGATAACAATTGCTCTTACATTAAAGAACAATTCAAATCTTCGGTGCATATATTTAACAGATGCACCTTTTGCTTCAAAGTCTTTTTTAAAACGTTTGATCATTCCAGGAGTATTTAGCATGAAAATAACTCCACCAGGTTTAACCACTCGATTTAATTCCTTGGAGATTGGTTGATAGACCGATTTTTTACGATTACTTAATTGATCATCACGTCCATGAATAGCAGTTGCCACATCAAAACTATTATCATCATATGGAATACTAGTAATATCATGGGCTTTCAATTGAACTTTTTCTTTTACATCTTCTAATGTAGAATTTTTTTCTAATCGTTGAATGCTGTATTGATAAACATCTTCAACCCCATCTACTTCTGCTAAATGATTATCTTTAGCCATTTTAATTAAGGCATAGCCAGTCCCAGTCCCTAAATCTAGTCCCTTGCTTGAAGCGGTAAAATCATGATTATCAACAAACTGATTAATATAGTTCTTTTTGAAAGTAACAGTTCTAAGTAATGTCCAAATCCCTAGTAAAATTAATATTAGAACATATATCATTGATTTATTTTTATGATCAAAATAAATCGAACCATATAAACAAAATGCACCAATAAAAGATAAAGCAATTATATATGGTTCATCGGTTTTATAACGATACCAATGTTTTACCCAATTTATAATTTTATTCATTATAATTATGTATCCTTTCGAATCAAATTTATAACCTAATGATAACAAATATAGACCTTTTTGCTAAAAAATTAAATACATTTGCATAATTTCATTGCAAAACAAAAAGAAGTTTACCTAATAAGATAAACTTCTTTAAAATTATATTTATTCAGATTTTAGTTCTGATTGAACTAACCACTTGTGATTTTTAATATTCATACCTGTTTTTTTATCTTTAAAGTTTACCGTATAAGCAGGTCCCTTATTAACTGAAACAATCTTACCTTTAGCACCTTTCATGCCATACATATGATCAGCTTTTACAGTAACAGCTTTTCCAGCTTTTAATGCACCCTTGGCACTTAATTCACTAGCTACTACCCATTTATGATTTTTTACTTCTTTACTGCCATTAGTAGGTTTAAAGTCTATTTTATATAATTTAGTCTTATATACACCAGCTACAGTGGCTTTGGCATTCTTCATGCCCTTCATATGATCAGCTTTTAGAATGACCTTTTCACCAACATGAAACTTAGCATGGGTATCTTTTTTAAGGCCTTTTGGCATGGCTGAATGCATATTCATGGTTAAACCATCCATTTTCATCATATGCATAGACTTATCTTTTTTATGCATGGCACTCATATTCATTGATGATTTATCAGAGTGATGCATATCTTTGGTCATTGATGCATTTGCACCCACTCCACCAAATAAAGATAAACCTAATGCTGCCATTGAAGTTGTAGCCAATACTTTTGATACTTTCATTATAAAGACTCCTCAAAAAAATGTATTTGGTAAGATATAATCTTACTTGATTAAATATACTAGCACTTGAGTATAAAAATCACTAATCATTTGCTCAAATAATATCAATTAATAGATATCAAACTTTAATTAAGTTATCATGGAGATAAATATTTATAAGGAAGGGTTATTATGAATTTTAAGAAAAATGTTGCAGCAATTCTAACTGGAATTACATTAGCATCAATGCCAGCAATGGCTGTTAGTGCTAACGGAATGCCTAAAAATAGTTCTAATTATTGGAATAAAGTTAGGTACATAAAAGTAAATAAAAATATTTCAGCTGTTCAAAGAAAAGTTAAAAATAATTCTATTCAACCTAAAATTAATAAAAAAATGACCGTTAAAAAAGGTACTGTCTTAGTCGTCGATAGATTAAAAAGCAGTCATAATGAATGGCTTTTATTAGATGGTTTAAAAAACAGTAAAAATTCTGTTTGGTCAACTAATCAAAAGAATACTAATTGGATGAGTAAATATACACCAAAGAAGATTGATAATACAACTAAATTAGTAACCTTAACTAAAAAGATAAACATTACTGAAAAGGCTACTAAGAATCATCAAATTCAAAATAAAACATTGAAAAAATCTAGTCTTAAAAAAGGTTCAGTTGTTTATGTAAGAAGTTTTGGTGGTAATGAATGGCTAGTTTTCGGTAATAATATGCCTAAGACTAGTAAAAATGGTGCTTGGGTAACTAATAACAAAGGTACTAACTGGATGAAAAAGTACACTCCAAAACCAATTAGTAATAAGTATATTGATTTAAATCAAGACGTTTCAATAACTGAAAAAGCGGTCAAAAATAATGTCATTCAAAATAAAAACATTAAAAAAGACACTTTAAAAAGTGGTACAACTATTTTAGTAAAACCATTAAGTAAAAATGAATTCTTAATATTAAGTAGTAATGTACCTAATACTAGCAAAAATGGTGCTTGGATCATTCAAGGACAAAATAACAAATTTAGCGATTCACAAATTCTAAAATCACAATATAATACCACTCCTACAAGTGATATTGGTAGTGATTATACTGATGCATATTTCCAAAGTAATATTGGAAACAAAGATAAAACAATTGCAACGGCTGGACAAAAAGTACAAGCCAAAAAAGTTGATGACAATAATGCATTAATTAAAGTTGATGGTAATGAATATCCAATGCCAATTAGCAAAGATATACAATTACCAACTAGAAACAACGTTTATGCTTCTCAAAAAAGTAATATTGTATTTTCATTATATGCACCAAATGACTCAAATGCGGTAGCATTAAGTAGTTACACACCACAAAATGGTGATCAATGGCGTCAAATGTCCAACGATGGAAAACTAAAAGTATTTGAATACTTAGCCAAAGATAATGGTTGGCTACATGTTGGCGATATTAATACAAATAATAAATAAAATAAAAAAGCTTAGGAATAACCTAAGCTTTTTTATTTTATTCAGCTTCACCAATTGCTCCAGCAATGTCATCTTTTGAAAAATCATGTTTCATAAACTCTTCATCGTTAACTGGTAATTGTTGTTCTAAATGATCTAATACTTGAGCTGAAACTTCGCCATTATTAGTTGAAAAGTCTAACAAATGACCACCCATTGATAAATCATCAGCAATAAAATGTAGATGAAAGCCACCTACCGCCGAACCATTAAATAATTGTGGAGAATAATATCCCATAACAGTTCCAGTTACATTTTCACCATTAAATTCATGTTGCTTATGAGCACAATCCACTAAAGTTGGATATGGTTTTTCTTGTTTGTAAACTGATCTAGTTTTAATTTTATCAAAAGTGCCATGCAGTTTAATTGAGAAGAAAGTATTTTGCCAATCTTTCATCCCCATAACTTTTTCTTCTAACTTATCAGGAGTCATTGTGGATTCAATATCAAATAATTTTTTATAATCAGCAAAGTGAACGTCAGCAAATGGAACCGTAAAATTACCATCTAATTTATTCACACTACCATGACCATCAATTTGATATGGAGTACCATCTTTAATGACTAATTCACCATCAAGGCCATCACCAGTGCCAATTCCAGTATCACCATGTTTTAATAAGTCACTTAATTTTAGGGTTCCTTTAAATAATCCTGGAACTAGTAATGCTAAAGTCCCATATTGATACAAATTATTTGTTTTAACCATTTTAGAAAACTTCTTTCTATCTTAAGTTATTAATATATTATAGTACATATAATCCATATGGCAGTAAAAAAAGCTCCACCCATAATGGATAGAACCCTTTTGTCTAAATATTATTTTAGTAATTGCAAGCTTTCACGATTGAAGTCTTCCAAATCATCAGGAGTACGACTTGTAACTAATTTGTGTTTACTATCAACCACAACTGGTGCATTTAATACTTCAGCTCCAGCATAGAACAAGTCATATCTGATGGTTGTGTAAGCTGTTAATTTCAATTCATTAGTTAATCCAGTTTGAATAAAGAATTGAGGACCATGGCAAATAGCAAATACAGGCTTATTAGCCATTAAGAATTCTTTAACAAAGTTAACGTAACGAGCATCAACACGTAAAGCATCAGGAGAGCCACCACCTGGTAGCAATAGAGCATCATAACTATCAAAATCAGCATCATCAATTGAAACATCAACTTTTTGAACATCACCATGTTCACCGTGAATTTCATTACCAGCTTTTGCTTCAATAATGTATACACTGTGACCAGCATCTTCCAAAGCCTTTTTAGGTGAAGTTAATTCTGAATCTTCATATCCGCTTGTAACAACAGCAGCAATCTTACTCATATTAAAATTCCTCCTCTATTCATGTGATCATTTACATGCTACATAAGAATTAATCATGATACAAGTAAAAGAACTTATTCAAAGTAAATAATTGATATCGGCTTGGAAAGTCTATTATAATAAGGTTATACAATATACGGAGGAATTAAAATAATGAAAAAATTATTAAAAATTACATTGGCAACATTTGCTTGTCTATTTATTTTAAGTGCATGTGGTAAACAACAATCAAATGAAAATAAGAAGCCACTTCAAGTACCATCATTATCTAGTGCTTTTGATACAAGTGGTATTTCACTCCAAAAATATGACAACATTAAGGTTTCTAGCAATCAATTAAAAGGTGGCAGTTCTAAAGAGAGTCTTATGAAAACTTTAGGTAAGCCATATCATACTTCAGACACTAAATTAACTAATAATCAAAATGCTAAAGAATATACTTGGCAATTAGGTAATGATGCCAAAATTAAATACATTTTTGCAATCGTTTATAAAGATAAAATTCTAAGTAAAGGATATCAACAAAATACATCATCTAAATTAGTTAAAAAGGAAACCATTAAGGACTTAAAAAATGGTACTTCTTATAATGAAGTAATAAATAAGTTAGGCAGTCCACTTGCAGAACAAATATCGGACGGTGTACAGTTCTTAACTTATCAAAATGATAAAAATGGCAATGCTGTGAACTTAACATTCAAAAATAGTAATTTAGATAATAAGAAATTTACCACATTAAATGGATAATCAAAAAAGCCACTTTTCATAAAGTGGCTTTTTAAATATCAATATATTTATCAAGTTGTAATGATTGAAGTTCTTCAAATAATTCATCAGTACTCATTTTATTCAAGGTAGTCATAAATTCATCATCATAATTATCCATTAAATCGTCAAAATATTTTTTGACCTGTTTAGGATCCATATTACGATAAAGTCTAACCTTATCTTTAGGGTTTCTTAAATCATAATGATAATTAGCATAAAACTTCTTTATGTACCATGCACCTTTGATTTTAGCTTGATATGTTTTAATTCTTTCATCTGTCCAATACATGTCCTTTCACCCTCTTTAAATCTATTATATATAAAAAGCTTCATAAAGTGAAAGATAAGACAAAAAAGACACCTAAAATAGTAAATTTTAGGTGTCTTTTATTAGTCTTGGCCACGACTATATGAATCATTAAATTCCTTAAAGTTTTTATCATGTAAATATTTAGCAGCATCAGATAACCAATTAGTATTACGTAAAAGTGCACGTCCTTCCATAATCAAATCAGCTTGGTTGTTTTGCAAAATATATTCACATAATCCAGGATTATCTAAAAGCCCAACCGTTGAAACTGGAATGTTAACCGCCTGTTTCATTGCAGTTGCGAATTTAGTTTGATAACCATCATGTACTGGAAAATCAGGACTGGCATCAGTTAAGCCACCAGTTGAAGCATCGATTAAATCAATTCCTGATGCTTCTAGCCAGCGACCAATTTGTTGCCAATCAGACATTGTATTTTGTGTGCCGGTTGTATCATAATCACTCAATGACAATCTAATCCAAATTGGGCCATTATAATTAGCCTTAACAGCTTCAATAACTTCACGAACAATACGGTAACGTTTTTCTAAACTACCACCATATTCATCATCACGTTTATTTGCAACTGCTGATAAAAATTGATGTAATAAATATCCATGTGCTCCATGAATTTCCACCATATCGACGCCTGCATTAGCTGCTCTTTTAGCTGCTGTACCAAAATTTTGCACAATTTGTTTAATTTGACTAATTGTTAATTCATTGGGAGTACGATAATGACTACTAAATTCAAATGAACTAGGTGCAACTGGATAATTAGCGTCACTAGCTTTACGTCCAGCATGGTTTAATTGAATTCCAATTTTACTACCTAAATAGTGAATCGAACTAACTAACGATTTCAATTTGTCTGCTTGTTGATCATTCCACAATCCCAAATCATTTTTAGTAATACGTCCATCCGGTTCAACGGCTGTTGATTCAGTAATAATCAATCCGACTTGACTAATGGCACGCATTCCATAATGTGCAAAATGAAATGGCGTTAAGATACCATCTTCATTCTTCACTTCGTACATACACATTGGTGACATAACCACTCGATTTTTTAAATTTAATCCACCAACATTAGCTTTAGATAATAATAAAGACATATTATTTTATCCCTCCGTTTAGCTTACTTAATGTTAGTAACACTAGCACGCTAATTTTTAAATGTAAAATAAAAACACTCGATTAACGAGTGTTAAGATAGTGATTTCATAGCATTCATAAAACAATGCATTGAGCAATCAATCTCACCTTTAATAATTTTGATCTTATTATCAACATGGGTTTGATTAATATTATCACTTTGCTTTAAATAGCTAACCAAATTATCAATGTCTGAAATCACATTACTTTTTTCATTAGTGTTATCAAAAGCATTTATTAAATGTGAACGGGTTCTTTTTAAATTTAATAATGTTTGATCAATACTGTCCTTTTCCATATAAACACCCCTCTTAATCTCCATCATTTTTAATTGATCGCAAATTCTTTCTAACTAAGAATAAATTAATTGCTGCCAAAATAGTTGTCGCAATAAATACACCACGATAGCCACCAATTAATACAACTGCTGATCCAATCATTGGTCCTGAAACATTGCCGGCAGCTTGAAAACTTTGATTCCAACTAAATACCTGACTAATTCTTTTTTTAGGACTATATTTAGCTAACATTGCTTGAACAGTTGGCAATAAAGCGGCATCTGAAATACCAATTAAGAAACGAGTTGCTCCTAGTTGCCAAACATTTTGTACAAAACTAGTTAAAAAGAAAATTAAAATAGAAAATAATATGCCAAATTTTAAAATTTGATGCGACCCAATTCGATCACCTAATTTACCAAAAAATGGTGCAATTGAAATCATTGCCACTCCATTTAAAGCTTGAATAATTCCTGCGACTAACGCAATGTTCGTTGAATTAGGATCCAGTTGTTTTACATATAAACTAAGAATTGGTGAAATCGAATTATTGGTAGCTTGAATAAACAATGTAGTTAAAAACATTCCAAATAAAATTTGTGCCGTTGGAATCCCACTTAAGAAATGTGGTTGCTTTTCGCCCTTTTCATGAACAACTGGCGTAAAATTCTCATGAACAAAAAAGACACTAAGGAAGAATGCAATCAACATCGCAACTCCAGTAATTAAAAAGGTATACCGATATCCAAATACATCGGCTATTAAACCACCAATCATTGGACCTATCAATGTTCCCGATACATTACCAGTCGATAATTTACCAGATGCATGCCCAATTTTGTTTTTAGGAGTTTCGGCAGCTACTAATGCATTGGCATTACTAATAAAACCAGAAAAGACTCCTTGTAGTAAACGCAAAATAATCAGTTGCCAAGCACTTGTTACTAAACTCATACAACCAATCACAACTGCCATTCCAAATGAAGCCCTTAGTAACATCGGCTTACGTCCGTATTTATCGGCTAAATATCCCCAAAGTGGCGATACAATCATCTTAACAATAAATGGTGCAGCAAAGGCTAATCCACTATAGATTGAAGTTTCAGTCGCATTATAATGACCCAGTTGTCCGATAAATAATGCAATGAATGGACTAATACAGCTAAAGCCAATCCCCGCTACGAAGGTTCCAAACCATAAAACGTTTAAGTTTTGTTTCCAATTAACAGTTTTCGAACCCAATGTAACATTCATCTCCTTTATTTTTATGATACTTATAAATAAAGAATTATAACACCAATAAATTGAATGAAAAAGTTATTGGTATCAAATAATATAGGTTAAAATGATATTAGGAGGATACATATGATTTATATATTATTGTTAACTTTATTATTATCAATTGTTTTATCCATAATTTCATATAAATTAAATAAAACTAGTATCATGAATGGATTGTTTATTCTATCATCTATTTTTGCCATTGTAGCTAACTTAGGTTACTTAACATTTAATATACATATCCAATTGATCCATATTCCAGCAATGATTGTTTTTGCAATCATAAGTTCGTTACTTTTATTAGTCTACCTAGTTTATACAATGATACTAATATTTGATGGAATTGTAGTTTGGTATTATGAAACTCATCATTTGGCAAATATCTTTAGCTTAATATTGGGATTAATAATGATAGTGTACCCAATTGTTAATCACTTTATTATTCAAATTTTTCCTAATCCTTTTGATATAATCATCGAAAGAATCATTGAATTTGGTTTATTTTATATTGTTAGTTCATTTATTGCTTTTTGCATTGCAGTCATTCTATGCAATTTAAATCGACCAACATTAAATCAAGATTATATAATCATTTTAGGTGCTGGTTTAGTGCATGGTGATGAGGTTGGTCCCATTTTAGCTGCCAGAATTAATAAAGCAATTAATATTTATTGGCAACAAATCGAAAAAACCAATAAACATCCCTTCATAATTTGTTCGGGTGGTCAAGGTCATGATGAAACTGTTTCTGAAGGTTTTGCAATGTGTGAATATGCAAATCAACACGGTATAAATGAAGCTGATGTAACTGCAGAAGAACATTCAATTAATACAATGACCAATTTTAAAAAATCAAAAGAAATAATTGAACGTAAACATTTAAAAATTGATAGAGGCATTTTTGTATCAAGTAATTATCATGTTTATCGCGCTAATCGATATGCTAAAATAGTTGGTCTACCAATTAATGGTATCGGATCAAAAACTAAAATTACGTCCTTATCGCATAGTATTTTACGTGAATATTTTGCAATTATCTTGAATCACAAACGCTTAAATTTATTAATTGGATTATTAATTGTGGTAATAACAATTATTTTATATATGTAAAAAGGTTCTATCATTCAAGATAGAACCTTTTTTATTATTGATTTATATAATCTAATAGTTGATACATAATCTTTTTATTTTCTTTAGGCACTGGATAGTTAATAATATCAGCAGCACTTTGATTTAAAGCATTATCACAAGCATACTCGCCATCATTAACGACAATTTCTCTTAAATCTGTTTGCATAGGTTCAAAATGAAATTGTAAGCCCATAATATGATGGTTAATTACAAAGCCTTGATTTTTCAATAAATCACTAGAAAATAATAATTTAGCTTGGTTAGGAACTTCAAACATTTCACCATGCCAATGTAACGCCATTAATTTTTTAGGAAAATTATCTATTATGTTAGCTTTCAAATATACAGGTGCCCAGCCCACTTCTTTCACTGGCGAAGGAGCAATCCGATAACCTAATGCTTTAGCTATTTGTTGTGACCCAAAACAAGCCCCATAAATTGGGATATCTTTATCAATTGCTTCATGAATTAATTTACGTTCTGCCTTAATCCAGTCGTCATCATCATTAGCACTCATTGGACCACCTAATATCACTAACATGTCGGTTTCATTGATATTAGGTAATTTATAAAATTCATTAGGATGATAAATATACATATCATGTCCATGATCTTCCGCCCATGAACGAATAGTGCCAGGTCCTTCATTAGATGCATGTTGTAAAACATTAATGCGCATAATTTCACCGTCTTTCAAATTTAATATTATAAAGCTAGTTAATAAAATTCTATAAGAAGTAAATAACAAACTATGGCTATTGCATAAATAATAGCATAGACTTTCTGCTCATTATGAGATAAGCATACATAACAATTTGATGATTGAAAATTTAACTGTATTAAACACAATCTAAATACTAAAAAAGCAACTAACGCATTTAGCAATAAACCTTTATCGTGAAGTAAGGCCATTATTGTGATTAATAAAAGTGTAAAAGCATTTATTAAAATAACTTTTAATATTGTATGTTTCATATTTAGAATTCCTTTGTTTAACGTCACAGTGAGTGACCATTTATATTAAATTACAAAATTGATTGTCGGAATTCCATTAAAATGAACAGAAAAATAAAGAAGATAATTGAAAACAAACTTTTTTAATTTATTTAGCATTCAAATATCTCCTTTATAAAATTAATTTATTATTTAATAATCTTCAACCAACGGGTATTATCTGGTTTGAACATAACCCATAGTTGCTTAGCAGTTTTGTGATTTAGTTTTAAAACCCAAGTAAAATTACTACCAGCACTGGTTAATTTAACAATTTGTCCTTTATGTAAAGTAATCTTTTTGTCTACTTTAATATGATTACATTCAGGGATTCCGGTAATTTTAACACGATCAACTGTTACTGGTTTAGTAACTTTAACCGTTCTAAAATGATACCAATACTTGGACATTTGACTAGGGTTAGATTTTGCTGAGGTAGTCGTTCCAACGAAAATTAACAAAGATAATGATAATAAAAATGATAACAATAACTTTTTCATTGCAAATATCCTCCTCAAAAATATTTAACATACTTTTATTTTAGCACGATTTTAAAATGGTATATAATAAAGGAAACTCTTTTCAAAGAAGGTTTATGTATGAAGAAAAAACTAACACTATTTTTAATATTAGTACCTGCATTCATAATATTTTTTCAAAATAATAATATAATTAAGGCTGATTCAAACCCCAACATTTATAAAATTACAGATACTAATAAAAACTCTATTGCCAATATAAATACTTCTGAAAAGATTAATATTTATACTAAAGATTTTAAAAATAAGAATAAAACTGACACCTTAAAAAAAGTAATGACAGGTAAACAATATCACGTAAAAATTAACGGTGTTAACAAAGTATATCAAGCGGTTTATCGAAGAAGAAAATTATTGGGGTATGTTTGGCATGGATTTTTAAATATTGATTCTGATCGAACATTTTCTTATCAAGCTTCTAAAAATTTTAGAAAATTAATTAATACTTATCGTAATGAAAATGGCATTAACAAATTAAAAGTCAGCCATAAATTGAATCATAAGGCCAATATAATTGCCAAAAACATTGATAAAGATTTTTTACCCAAGAATACTAATAATCAAATAGTGTATTATACAAATTACCAAGAAACATATATGCCAACTTCATTTAGCTATTTAGCATTTAAAAAATTAGTCTACTTTGATCAGAATGAAAATAATCAAAGTTATAATACTCTAAAAAATATTGATAATGAACATATTGGTGTATCAGCAATTAAAAGTCCATTACGTTTAGGAAATCATAATCAACTTAATAACTATTATTTAGTTATTTTATTACAATAGTAAAAAATAGGAGGAATTTGAGATGTCATTCAAACTACGGGCCTTAGAAAAAAGTGATTTAACAAGCATCCATCAATTGTTTAATGATCCTTTTAACATGCAATTTTGGTTTGAAGAACCATACTTACCAATGGAAAAATTAGAAGACCGTTTTAATCATAGTCTAAATGATAATTCCATTCGTAGTTTTGCGGTTAGTTATAATGAAAATTTTGCGGGAATTGTTGAATTAATCGACATTGATTTAAGACATCGTCATGCTGAAATTCAAATTATTATTGATAGTGAATTTAGAGGCTTGAAATTAGCCCAAAAAGCCTTTGCAGAATGCCTTAAATATGCATTTGAAACTCTTAACTTACACAAAGTTTACTTATATGTAGATGTAGATAATGCTCCGGCAGTAAAAGTTTATCAAAAATTGGGCTTTAAAACTGAAGGTACTCTAAAAGAACAATATTTTGCTAATGGCAGTTATCATGATTGTGCCATCATGTCGGTATTTAAAAAAGATTACAAAAAAAGATGAGTTAAAAAACTCATCTTAAACATATTAGCTGACATTTAATTGTCAGCTTTTTTTGTTGATTTAAATAAGAAATATAAATTAAATAGATGTGCTATTTTACCAACATAAGAAATAATTTTTACATCTTTAAGTAATATATTTCCAATTAACATCAATACCAGAATTATTAAAAAATAATAAACTGGTGTTCCACTGTCACGATAACGGCGCACCATTAATGATATTTCTGGGATTAAAGAAATAATTATAAATCCTATAATTAATTTAACAAAAGTTAAAATTATAATATTATTTATATTATTTACCATATTAGCTAAAAGCATAAATAAAATAATTAAACCAATATTGATAATTTGTGGAATAAAAAAGTCTTTTATATTAGTTTTATCCTTATAATTGAAAATATTTTTCCAAAATTTAAAATATGCATTCAATATTTATTATCTCCTATAGTTCTTTTTTACTAGGTAAAATTGTGATAACAAAGTTAGCAATAGTCAATAAGGCAAAAATAATGTATGCAATAACGACAAATAAATTATTGTTAATATTAAATTGTATTAGTACAAGCATAAAATATGGTAATACAACTGTAAGTAATAACCACCATGGTGAAATTCCTGTATCACGATAACGTCTTATTAATAAACTGATACCAGGAATAAGAATAACCAAACCATAAAAGGATGGAAACATAAATAAAATTATACCGTACCATAGCATTGCAAAATTACTAGTATTAGCAACATATCCTAAAATTAGACCAATTCCAATAATTACAAAAATAAATTCAATAATAAAATTAATTAATCTTACCCACCAATATTCAGCACGAGAACTCTTCCCACTGAAATTAACATAATTCATAAAAAATAATTTATAAGCTTCCCACATTCCGACCATAAAAGGTCCTCCTTTAAAATAAGTATGTATTGTTTTTTATATTAATAGATTAAATTAGTAAAATCAAACATATAAAAGAATTGTGGTATAATTTTTGTAATATTACCTAGGAGGTTTATTATGAACGATTTAGATCAACTAGAAGCGGAAATTTTAAAAGAAGAACAACGTCTTTCACCTGAACAACAAAATATGGTAGACAATAGTGCTGATGCAAATAAAGCAAATCCAATTATTGCATGGGTGCTATGGTGGTTTTTAGGAGAATTTGGTGCTCACAGATTTTACTTACATCGCAATAACGCATTAGCTATGTTGATAATTGATGTTACTGGATGGATTTTATCAATTATCTTAATTGGTCTCCCTATTATATTATTCATCAGAATTTGGTGGATAATTGATGCCTTTTCTATCCAAGCATGGTTACGCGAAGATTATTTATTAAAAAAGAAACAAGCTATTGATATGATTAATAGTAATGATAATTCCACTTTTGACGGACAGTTCACTGCTAAATAACTAGAATGCAATTAATGTTGCATTCTTTTTTATTGAAATCATTTATGCAACCTGTTACTTTATAAGTAACATATCAAAAGGAGTCTTTAATTATGAAATACGCAATTACAATGGTTACTGGAAAATTCGGCAAAGCCGCTATTAATTATTTAATGAACTTAGTAGATCACAAAGATATTATTGCTTTGGCTAGAAATGTAGATAAAGCTAAAAAAGAACTACCTGAAGATATTAAAGTCCGTCCTGGAGATTATACTAATAAAGATCAACTAGTTGAATCACTAAAAGATGTGGATAAATTATTATTTATTTCATCACAACCTGGTGGAGAAGTTTCTCGTTTACAACAACACAAAAATGTTGTCAATGCCGCTAAAAAAGCTGATGTAAAATATATCGCATACACTAGTTTTCCTCATGCTGATAAAGCTGATAACTTCCTATCAAAAGACCATACTGCAACAGAACTATATATCAAAGAAATGGGCATTGATCGTTCATTCTTAAGAAACAATTGGTACTTAGAAAACGAATTAGCTACTTTAAAAGCTGCTAATAATGGTGGTACTTTTGTATATGCTGCAGGTAATGGCAAAGTTGGTTGGGCATTAGAAAAAGAATATGCTGAAAGTGCCGTTAAAGTACTAACTATGGATAAGCCTAAGGAAATATATGAATTTGCTGGTCAAAGTAGAAGTTACGCTGAATTATCCAATGCTTTAAAGAAAGTTGCCGCTAATGATTTTGTAGTTAAAGAAGTAAGTCTAGATGAATATGAAGAAGGCATGCAAAAAGCAGATTTACCTGCAGCAGTAGCTAAAGTGGTTACTGATATTCAAGCACTAATTAAAGATGGCGAATTACAAGAAAATACTAATGATTTGCCAGATGTGCTTGGGCATCCCCTAACATCAATTGAAGATGCTTTAAGAGAAGCATTGCAATAAAAATGGATGGTGATATTGCATGAAATACTCACATAAATTGAGCGATGCTATCCATGTTCTAACTTATATTGGAATATCGAATAGTAGTACTGACCTTTCTAGTCGTGCGATTGCCAGCAGTATTGATTCTAATCCCAGTTTAGTCAGACGTTTAATGGCTACTTTAAGTAATGCTGGTTTAATAAATAGTACTCCTGGAAAAATAAGCTTAGAACTTAGTCGTCCAGCTAAAGACATTAGTTTACTAGATGTTTATAATGCTATTGAAGAACCTAAATTATTACATGTAGATCCTAAAACTAATTTAAATTGTATCGTAGGTGCTAATATTCAAAAAACGTTGACTCATGCTTACGACAAAGTACAACAAACAGCTGAACAAGAAATGAATAATATTAACATTCAGGAAATTGTTGATGGTATTTTAGAAGAAAATAAAAAATAGTTTGTATAAAAAAAGATTCCTGTACTCAAAAGTACAAGAATCTTTTTTATTTAAGCATTGATACCAATATTAGATAATTTATTTACAGATACATTATCTAAATTGTTAAATTTAAGATTTAAGTGTTTACCATCATGGAAGAATGTTCCAGTCATTGTTCTTTGACCATCGTTAATATAAATTTCAAAGACTGTGTTATCAAAATAAATTGCACAATCTTGTAATCTAGATGAGCCAAGTAAAACATTGCGGCTTTCTGCATCTTCACCGATATTTTTACGAGTTAAGTTTAATTTATGTGAATCCTTATCAAAAGATAGTTTTAGATAACTGTCATCAGAATTAATCAACATTTCATTATCTTTGCCATCTTCGACATCAAATTTAATTAGACTTTGTTTATCTAATTGCATACCATTTTCAACATTATCTTTTTCACCAATTAATGAATCATTTTCTTTAACTGGGGTTTGAATTAATCGGCCATCTTTAATGTGTAGTTCACGTACCATTGTTAATGCACCTTCCCAGCCCTCATTATCTGAAAGGTATTTCGTATCTGGTAAACCAATCCATGCTGATTCTAGTAGTCTACCATCTGGTGCATTAAATAATTGAGTAGCATAGAAATCAAAGCCTTCATCAACTTGATGCATTGCTGATGGATTAATTAATTTCATATTTTCCCAATCAAAATCATCAGCAGTGATATAAGCATTAGGATGAACATTATCATAACTAAATTTAGTATCATCAGCACCTTGTGGACAGAAAATTAAGACAACTTTTCCATCAACAAAACCTAAATTAGGACATTCAGCCATATAGCCTAAATTATCATGACCTAAATCCATCACTTTATAAAATTCCCAACCTTTATCAACATGCTTAGAACGATAAGTTAGGATTTCACCTTCATTGTCAATATTTTGTGCACCCAAAATAGCATAGTAATAATCACCATGTTTTAAAATTTGTGGGTCTCTAAAGTGACCAGTAATCGCAGCTGGTGCATTATCAATTAATGGTTCTGATAATTTTTCAATATTATTATCTTTATCCATCCAGGCACCATCTTGATATGGATGACGACGATATTCATCATCATCTTCAAAGACGTTTCCTGTATACATTAAGAATAACTTGTCATCAACATTAATTGCACTACCGGAATAGCAACCATGACGATCATAATAACGATCTGGAACCATTGGTTTATTAGTATTTTCCCAATTAACTAAATCGTCAGAAACCATATGAGTCCAACTCTTTAATCCATGCACTCCACCATATGGAAATGCTTGGAAAAATAAATGCCATTGATTATTAAAATATGAAAAACCATTAGGATCATTTAACAAACCAGTTTCGGTTTGAATATGGTAACCTAAACGCCAATTTGATTTTGCAATTTTAGCTTTCAAATCGGTTAGTACTTTAGGATCCCAATCTTTGTATAATCGATCTAATCTTTCCATTGTCCAATATTTTTTGTCCATAATAATGACCTCACTTTATTAAAAATGAATCTAAAATATTCACTAACTAAATTCTAACAAAGTGAGGTCATATTAGCTTTTATTTTGACTGATACAAGAATTAATTAATTGTGATATCACCATCGGAACTGGTAAAGTTATAAACCTTATTAGATTGTGGATGATTTAAACTAGAATCGATATTGTTATCACCATCCGAAGTATTAGAAACAATTCTAGCATTATCATTACTGTAAACATCCCCATCAATATCACCGTCAGAAGAATCCGCTCTTAAGCTATGTTTGATATCTTGATGGTCAAAACTAATATCACCATCGGAACTAGATAAGCTTAAAGCATGCCAACTGTTATGCCCTAAGTTCAAGTCACCATCGGAACTTTCTAATTTGCTAAAGCCATTGTGAATTATATTATCACTCATTGAAACATCTCCGTCATTGCTAGAAGCATTTAATGAATCAAATTCATTTCCATGAAGAGAAACGTCTCCATCAGCACTAGACAAGTCACTATGACCTTTATCAAATTTACTGTTAGCAATATAAACATCATCATCACCGGATTCTGCTTTAATGCTACCAGCATGAATATTTTTAGCATTAACACCACCATCTATATTAATGCCATTAGTAATATTCAAGCCATCAATACTAAAATCACTTAAATCATTTTTAGCCAAAAGTGATGACAATTGAGTGCCTTTTTTAACATAAATAGTAATTGAAGAATTATTATGATCTAAATATCCAATTCTTAATAACTTAGATAAAACAGATGTATTTTTATTTTTAATATTTAACTGACCATTGGCAATTGAATAATCTAAATTTTGCTTTTTGGATAATTTTGCTTCAATTTTAGATTCATTGCCACTCTTAATGGTAACCGGCATCCCCATTGAACCAGCATTGGAGATATCCATATTGATTGAATTAAAATTACCTAATTTTTTGGAAACTGTATGCGTTATTTTATTATTAGGATTATTTTGTCCATTAGGCAATTGAAAATCATTTTTGGCAAAACCAATTATAAATAATATAAATCCTATGATTATAACTACACCTGATATTTGCATAATTCTCTTCATTATTTATCACCCTTTCTTTTGCCAATTTTTCCATAAGCCCATATAAATAATTTCTTAATTCCGGTAATTGTTTTGGCAGAAATCCAGAACAAACCACAAAATAGAATAGTTGAAACAGAGATTGCTACTAGACCAGCACCTATAAACATTAAGATAGTTTGTAAATCAAATCTCAAACCACCAATAATAAAGGCAATTCCTGAAAGAAATACTGATAACAACACTGCAAATATTGAGATAAAAATAACTAGTGGCATGATAACAAAGAAAACAAAGAACATAACTGCTAATGGAATCGTAATTGGCGTCGAACATATGCCTAATATTACTAACCAAATCGTTTTCATATTTTCACGTGACTTTTTACTATCTTTATTCCTTTTAATTGATTGTTCAGCCATAATCTTTCTCGTTAAAAATTTAGGCGTACCCAAATCATTAACACAATCTTCATAAGTACTAAATGGACCATCAGTTAAGTAATCAGTATAGAATTCTAATGCACTTTCAGCATCTTCACTGTTATATTTTGACAAATATTTACGCAATTCTTCTAAATATTGATCCATTTCTATTCATCCCCCATTAATTTATTAATATTATTTTGAAATTCTTTCCAGTTAAAGATGATTTGCTTTAGTTCATTCTTACCATCATCAGTGATTTTATAGTATCTACGGTTTCGACCTTGATAAGGAGAATCATAAACAGTAACTAATCCTTGTTTTTTTAGTCTACGCATAACTGGATAAATAGTAGAACTGGATACAGAAATACTTTCTTGAATTTTTTGTGTTAAAGCATATCCATAATAATCATCATTGCTCAAAACACCTAGTACACACCCATCTAATAACTCAGTTGTTACTTTAAGTGCCATTAATTAACACCTTCTTTTTATGTATTATTTAATATTATATTCAATATAATATATTATACATAACGATATGATTTTTTCAATAATTACGTTTATAACAATTAAAAAAGGTGTCGCTCGTATATCACGAACGACACCTTTCATTTAAGTTGGGGGTAATTCTACTTTAATAGAATCAGTAATGTAATTATTCAATGAGTTGATAAATACATTACCCTTACCATCCTTGTAAACTCCCAGCGGTAGAGCATGTTTATTTGAATTTAAGTTTAAATTTTTAATCATATTAATCATCCCCTAATAACGTAACCCATCAACAATTAGGTTAACGCTTTAGACGATCACGTCTTTTCATCATCACTTTTGAAAAGATTGATACACTTTTAATTTCAGAATTAAAATATAGATTTATTGTAACCATTTTAATCATCTCCATAAATAATTATCTAATGCAAGATGGCTTTCGTTTATCTAAACACCCATTTGCAGTTTTAGCATTATTGAAGATATTATATTTAAATTTTTTAAAAGAGGTTAATTTGCTAGCAATCATGTTAAACATCTCCTAATTTAAGCAATTTAATAAAATTAATTAACGCTTTCGTTTATCCAAACGTTTATTAGTATCTTGAATAACAGTTAGAGCACTACCTTTTAAATTAAATTTATTCATTTTCATGATTACCATCTCCGAAACTAAATTATTATTTTATTGCTTTAGTCGGTCTAATCGACGATTAGAGATATTAATATAAAACACGCTACCTTTCTCGTCTTTGACTGAGAAATTCTTATAATTTAAAATTGAAAACTCACTTACTGAACCTGTTGTCATATTAAACATCTCCTTTAATTAAATAATTAGTTTGCGGAACGCTTCAACTTATCCAATCGATCGGTAGAGACAATAATATAATTAAAAACATTCCTCATATCTTGTTTGTAAATACCAGTAGGCAATTTAAATTTGTCAGCTACTAAGTGCAATAAGTCTAAACGATTTTTCTTATTCTTAATCATATTTATCTCCTCCTAACGATTAAGATTATCCTCATAATACTCTCATTATTTTTTAATGAAATAGTTATGCTTAATTTTTTTATAAAAAAAAGAGCTGATTTATTATCAGCTCTTAATCATAAATTTTATTGGACCATCGCAGGCGTTCTATTACTAGTTCTTTGTCTATTTGTATCAGTTTGATTGAAGTATGGTGAATACTTATAAATAGCCTTATACATCTTGGATTGATTGTAAGCACTGAAGCGATCATTTAAGGTAACAATAATTACTCGATCTTTTCCAGGTAATTGGCTAGTACTTACTAAAGTATTACCAGCTAGTGGTGTGTAACCAGTTTTTAATCCATCAACGTGTAATTCTGGATAGTATCTCAAACCACCCTTCAATAATTCGTTAGTATTATGCATCCATTGACCATTTTGTTTAGCTCGATAAAGTTTGGATGTATTTACAACATCTGGATATATTTTCAAAACATTTGAGGCAATGATACCTAATGCTTTAGCACTAACTTTGTTATAAGCATAGTATCCACCATATCTAACTCCATAGCCATATAGATCTGAATTTTCTAGACCCGATGCTGACACAAAAGTAGCTTGACGACCTAGTCCCCAGTCTCTAGCTTGATGGTTCATTTTTTTAATAAAATTAGTATTAGAACCGGCAACCCATTGGCCTAAAGCAATTGCCGCACTATTAGAAGAAGCAATTACCGTTGCACGATACAAATTATAAACCGTATATTGCTTACCAGCAGTTAATTTATAACTACCTAAAGAACGATTTTGACTCATTCTGGCAAGATTATTAGGCATGGTAATCTTTTGATTCCAACCATTTCTTGTACTTTGTGCCTTTTGAATTGTTAAATATAAAGTCATTAATTTAGCAGTTGAAGCTACTGGCATACGCTTATAAGCATTTTTACGATAAAAGACATGTCCATCATTCATATCAAATGCATATGCAGCCTTTGCCGTTTTCGCATTATCATTCATTTGAGAATTATAAGAACTAGCACTGGTAGTAACACCATTAGCAGTAGCTCCTAAAGTTACCAAACTCAATGTAACTAATACTGTTTTTTTCATCCATTTAAACTTCATTAATATTATACCTCTCCAAAATCAATACTAACTACATAGTACTATTTTTAAAGGGGGAATGCGTTTACAAATTGTTACATTTAGATTATGAGATGATTAACAAAAAAAGCACTGATATATTACCAGTACTTTTGAAATATTATTCAGCTAATTTATCGTTAACTGCTTGTTTTTCAGCTTCAACTAAATCAACACGAGTATCAATGGCTTTGGTATCCATCTTAATTTCACGAGTCAATCCTGGATTATCCACCTTAGGACCAAAGAACTCAGTAAATTCGTCAAAACGAGTACGAGTATGGAAAATACCTGCAGTAACAGTAATAAATGATGCAAATTCCATGTCACCACCAACAGTATCTTCTAACCATTGCCATTCATTACGAATCCAATCCCAGGCAAATTGTTGGCCATCATTATTAGCAAGAACTCCTCTAAACCATGAACGTAAGTCTTGGGGCTTAATTGTATTGCTATCTTCAAAGTTAGCAACAATGATTGCCAATAATTTAGGATCTTTGGTTGAAGTTAATGCTGCCGCAATATCAGACTTGTAACTTGGATCAGCTGTATGACGATAATCATCTAATAAATCTTCAAACAAGTCCATATCATTAAAGTTTCTAATCTCATTAGATAATATCAATACACGAGTATCAGCTGGTAAACCAATTAGATTATCTTTATTATCTTCAAAGATTGCATGGGCTTTATCCATGGTATCTTCATTTTCAGCATATAGTGATGCATGCAAAATCAATGGACGAGTTAATTGGTCATCATTAGATTCACCATCTTTACTATTCCATCCCAAACGTTGAACTTGATCAACACTTAATTGGTTCATAAAGTGTTTTAAGTTCTTTTCTTCTTTGGATGCTGGTTTAACAAATTTTCTTAAGTTAAATGCTAAACGATATAATGCATCGTTTACTACATTAGAATGACTATCAGCAAATTTAGATAATACTGGAATAACTGATGCATATGAAATTTGACGACTTTCAGCTAATAAACGTAAGTCTTGTAAAATTTGCATCTTATCAATTGAACTTAATTCATCAGAGTGATCTAAGATATCATTCAATAATGATTCATCATATTTAACAATAAAATGAGAATTGTTGCCAACATTTATACGGAATGGCTTACCATTCTTTTGACGTAATTCATCATAATCACCTAAATCAACATGATTATCTTTGAAGATTTCAGGAGCTTCATCATAATTACCATTTAATGGAATTTGCCAGATACGGCCCTTATCTTCACCTTCACCAATGAAGAATTGTTTTTGTGTTAATTTCAAATGACCATCATCAACCATTGCTGAAACAACTGGATAGCCAGGTTGTTCTAACCATGAGTTCATAATATTTGCTAAATCAATGCCTGATGCAGCACCTAATGCATCCCACAAATCATTACCAGTAGCATTATTATATTTATGTGCAGCAAAGTAATTCTTTAATCCAGTTCTTAATGCATCATCACCGATTAAAGCTCTAACCATAACAAGCATCCGAGCACCTTTAGCATAAACAATAGCTGGATCAAATAATGCATCGATTTCTGCAGGATGGTTAACTTGAACGTGAACTGATTGAACACCATCAATGGCATCACGTTGTAAGGCAGCGGGTGCTTCTGAGGTTTGGAAAGTTTCCCAAATGTGCCAATCAGGTTCTAATGCATCAACTGATACATATTCCATCATGTTAGCAAAACTTTCGTTTAACCATAGGTCATCCCACCATCTCATTGTTACTAAATCACCAAACCATTGATGAGCTAATTCATGCGTAATAACAGTAGCAACTAATTGCTTAGTTGATAATGAAGTATTATCTGGATCAATTAGTAACAAAGCTTCACGATAGGTTACTAAGCCCCAGTTTTCCATTGCACCAGCTGAAAAGTCAGGTAGTGCTAATTGCCATGAATGTGGTAGTGGATATGGGGTTTGATAGAAATCTTCATAAAATTCAATTGCGCGTTTAGCAATGTTTAATGCAAAGTCTAGTTCATTGGATTTATGAGCTTTGGTTGCAAAAACACCAACTTTAACCCCACTCTTAGTTTCAGTCATTTTACTTTGCATGTCACCAAAGGCAAATGCAACCAAGTAAGTTGACATATGAACAGTTTCATCAAAGTAGTGAACACCATCTTCAACTCTATTTTCAGGCATGTTAGCAATAGCCATTTCATCTGGTTTTTCATCAAATTTGATGGCTAAATTAAATTTAGCTTTAGCTTCGGGTTCATCAACGCATGGAAATGCTTGACGGGCAAAATTAGTTTCAAATTGAGTTCCTACTAATTCTTTTCTTTCACCATTAACTTCATAGTATGAAGGATAAATTCCCATCATTGAATCGGTTAAAGCAGCCGTATATTCAATTGAAAATTCAACTGCTCCAGCCCCTGGCAATTCAATGTTAATCATTTCATTATTATCATCAACATCATAAGCTAAGTCATCGGCATCTGCTTTTACAGCATTTACTTTTAAGCCTTTTTGATGGACTGAAATGTTTTTATCAGAAGCATTACCTTGAATCGTTGTTTTACCAGAAATAGTCTTTTCTTCACGATTAATATCTAAATAGATATCATAATGTTCTGGCTGGAATCGACTATATAATCTTTTAATTTGTTCCATAGTGCCCTCCTAATTTGATTTTTTTAATCTTATTTTAATGTTATTTTAATTATATACTATTTCATAGCTCTAAGCTATTAATTATATTGTATAAGATGTATTTATTGAATGCTATTAATTTGAATGAATTAAATAAATATATACATATTACATACAACCTGGAGATCCTACCATTGCCATAAGAACTAGGTAAAAAAATAGCATCGCAATTCCCTGCCCTGCTAAAAATTTATGATAAAAGGGAGTCTCTACATTTTTATTTAAAGCATCATGTATAATATAGGAACCAATTAAATACATATTTGCGATTAACCAAATAATAGACATCGTCGTTCCAATAAATTCACTAGTATCGTATAAGAAACCTAGTTGGATTAATAATTCAACAATAATTGACCATGATATTAATGTTCCAATAATGGTTTCCAAATTTTCATTATTAATTCTATACATAAATTTTCATCTCTAAGTCTTTTTATAAATTTTTAAATCCTGAACTTTAAACTTTCCATTGACTGACTTAACTTTAATATCAGCATCTTTATTATTTACACTAAATGCTCCAATAACAGCCTTATTATAATATTCTATTTCGCCATTTATTTTGGCTTTAAAAATTTTATGACTAGCTAAATATTTTTTAGTATATGTATCTTTTACTGCAGATCTATCTACCTTGCTAGAATTAAGTTCTTGATTAACAGTTGATTCAGCTTGATATTGAACAATTTGAAATGACCCAACAACGTAAATTACACAAGATGCAAACAAAGTACAAATAAGTAATAAAGTTCCTAACGCAACATGATGGCCTTTATACAAAAAGCCAACCATTAAAAATAGAAACAATAATACAATTGTTACACATGAAACAAATATAATATAACTAATACTTACCACCTTCTTTTAGTGTTATATTAGTTTACCTGGAAATGTTGGTCAAAATTTTATATGTTAAATTATGTATATATTAATTGAACATTGGAGGATAAATTTATTAAAAAAATAACTGGAATTCTTGATATCATTATTGCAGTAGCAATGATATTTGCAGCCCCTTTTACACTGATGTTAGGCATGTCATTTTATAATGTACAAATTGTTAATATTATATTTATTGTAGGTTGCATTATATTTTATATGGTTACGTTAATACTATTAATAATGAATATCATCACATTTATCAAAGCTAAGAAGTATAATATAAATATGTTCAGCATGTTATTAGGCATATGTGGAAGCTTTATACCAAGTATTATTTTAATTATGTATTGGAACCTACCTGATAATGATGATGGAATCTTTTTATATAAAGTATTGGCTTTAGGTGCAATATCAGCAATTGGTTTATCAATCGCCGCTTCTTCCATTCTTGCCAAAAAATAAATAATCCTTAAGTTTCATTTAAGTTACTACTGATATATTAATAACAATCCAAGCAAGGAAGAAGGTAGTACAATATGACTAAAACTTTAATTAAGAATGAACAGTTTAATATCAATAAAAATCATAAATACAAAATAGACTTAAAGGTTAATCAGAATTGGAACGCCGCTTCTGTAAATTGGATTTATAAATAACCTCAAATGGTCAAAATATTCCCCTAAAATAAATATACTATACAAAAAAGCACTTAGAACAGAGATTCTAAGTGCCTTTTTGTATAAATTACATATCTTTTTCAATTTTATTTTTTAAATCTTCATAACCAGGTTTACCTAATAATGCGAACATATTACTCTTATAATCTTCTACTCCTGGTTGATTAAATGGATTAATACCATTTAAATATCCAGAAACAGCAATCGCAAATTCAAAGAAGTAAATTAGTTCACCTAAACTATATTCACTTTGATCCTTTAAGTTCACAACCATGTTAGGAACACCACCATTAGTATGCGCAATGATAACACTTTGGAAGGCTTTATCATTAACGTAGTTCATTGATTTTCCTTCAAGATATTGAATACCATCATTATTATTACCAGTAACTGGAATCTTAATATCTGATTGAGGCTCCTCAATTCTAACTACCGTTTCCATCAAGTTACGCATCCCTTGTTGAATATATTGACCTAATGAATGTAAATCAGTTGAGAAGTTAGCTGAGCTTGGATAGAGTCCTTTATTACTCTTACCTTCAGTTTCACCAGCTAATTGTTTCCACCATTCAGCTAAGAAACGTAAGTTAGGTTCATAATTTTCCAAAATTTCATTAGTATAACCTTTGCGATAGAGGATATTACGATAAGCAGCATATTGTAATGCCCCATTATCTTCTAATGGAGTATCCATATAATATTTTTGCGCATCCGATGCACCTTTCATCAATTGATCAATATCAGCACCTGAAGCGGCAATTGGTAATAAACCAACAGCTGAAAGAACTGAGTAACGACCACCAATTCCATTTGGAATTACAAATGATTCATAGTTATTTTCATTAACCTCTTGTCTTAATGCCCCATTTTTAGCGTCAGTAGTTACATAAATACGTTGATTAGCTTCATCTTTACCATATTTATTAATCAATAATTGTCTAAAAATTCTAAAAGCAATTGATGGTTCAGTCGTAGTTCCTGATTTAGAAATAACATTAACTGAGAAATCTTTATCCCCAATTAATTTAATTAAATCATTAACATAGGATCCACTAATTGAATTTCCCGCAAAAACCACTTTTGGATATTTATTACTATCTGCTGATTCATAGAAATTGTCATGAAGAAAATCAAGCGCCATTTTGGCACCTAAGTATGAACCGCCAATTCCAATCACAACTAAAATTTTAGAATCTGATTGAATTTTGTTAGCAGCTTGCTTAATTCGACTAAATTCTTCTTTATCATAATCAGTGGGTAAAGTCATCCATTGACGCATTTTGCTTTCGACACCAGTACCATTTAATAACTCATCACGAGCGGTATTAAGCATTGGTTTAATTTCTTTTAATTCGTTTTCATCTACAAATTGTTTTAGTGCGGATGTATCAAATTTAATATTCGTCATCATGTTCACCTCAATTAGATTTTAACAATATTTTCCTTGTAATACTGTTTTAATGCAAGTGAAAAGTTCCCGACGGTTGCAGAACCATTGTGTGGAACTTGAGGCATTTGAATATATTCCTTCAAATCACCTACTGAAAGATAATCATTGAAAATTGCTTTAAAATGTTTTCTAACCATATCTAAGAATGGCTCACTTACAACTCCACCACCAAAAATAATTTTTTCTGGTCTTACAAATAAAGTGGCTTGAACGGCTGCTTGAGCTACATAATAAGCAACATAATCCCATGAAGGATCAGTTAATGGAACATCCTTACCATTTTTACCAGTCCTAGCATTAAAAGTAGGTCCTGAGGCCATTCCTTCAAGACAATCACCGTGGTATGGGCAAATGCCATTGAAATTTTCATCACCTTTAGCACGTTTCAATCTGACATGTCCTGCTTCTGGATGACCTAGGTAACCTAAGAAATGTCCATTATCAACAATTCCAGCACCCACTCCAGTTCCGATAGTGTAATAAACGAGTGAATGGATGGGTTTGTGATTCTTAATCGAGGTAATGTATTCACCATAAGCAGATCCATTAACGTCGGTTGTCCAATACATTGGAATATCAAAATATTTTTTCATCGTACCTAAGAAATTAGTATTAGACCAATGTTTCTTAGGTGTGTCAGTAATATATCCATATTTAGGATTATCAATTCTGACTTCAATTGGCCCAAATGATGCAATCCCAATTGCTTTAATGTCATCAAACTTTTTAAAATATTCTACACATTTTCCAATTGTTTCTTCTGGAGTAGTGGTAGGAATATGAATACTATCTTTAATGTTGTAATTTTCATCACCAATCGCACACACAAATTTAGTGCCACCAGCTTCAATACTACCAAATAACATTAAAATCACCTCGTTAATCACAATTAATTATTCAAATTTATTTTTAATCTATAGCGATTGCTACAATTTAAAGATAGCACTTATTGTAATCGCTTACAATAAATATTGTTCAAAAAAAGATAAAACATTTGTAAACGGTTTCATAAAGTGGTATTTTTTAATTGTTCATAGTATTTATGTAAACATGAAAAGAGGGATTCCTATGTTACTAGGAAGCATTGAATTACGTGACCATAACGTTACTTGTGCAGTTAGCGATAACCAAATTAATATTAAAGATAAAGTTGAATTTCCATTATCTACTCCTAATGAGACCTTCAAAAATATTATTAATTATTTTAAAAACATTCCAGAAGTTAAAGCGATTGGAATATCTTCCTTTGGACCATTAGAATTAAGACCTTACTCTGCTAAATACGGTTATATTACCGATTCTTCTAGACCTAATTGGTCGAATGTTAATCTTTTGGGGACTTTAAAGCATTACTTAAAAGTGCCAATGGCATTTACTACTGATGTTAATAGTACCGCTTATGGTGAATATATCGCATCTATTTTAAATAACAAACCAGTAATGTCTTTAGTCTACATTACGATTAGTAAAGGTGTTGGTGCTGGAATTGTAAATGATGGTGAATTAGTTGGCTACAAAGGCAGTCCTGAAATTGGTCACATTTACCCTAAACGTCATCCTAAAGATCAAACGTTTAAAGGAACTTGTCCTTATCAAGGTGACTGTTTAGAAGGATTAGTTTCTGAACCTGCTTTTCAAGCTCGTTTTAATAAAAGCTATCAAGAAGTTTCAATGTTTAATCCTATTTGGGACATTGTCGCTTATTACATTGCTCAAGCAGCTATTCAATCTACCCTCTTAATTCGTCCACAAAAAATCATTATTGGTGGCGATATTGTTAATAAAATTGAAATTGAAAAAATTAGAAATGAATTTAAAAAGCTCATGAATAACTATATTAAAGTTGATGGAAATCTTGATGATTATATTACTTTACCATCCAACTCTAGTAACAAATTATCAATCATTGGCAATACTTCATTAGCCAAAAAGGCATATTATGCAAATGATGATGTGTATGCATAGAAAAATTTAAATAATAAAAATGCCCTGAATTAATCAGAGCATTTTTTATATTTTATTTATGGTACGGACTACCCTCATTAATCATAAATGCACGGTACACCTGTTCAGTTAAAACTAGACGCATTAATTGATGGGGCAAAGTAAATTTACCAAATGAAATTTGTGTATCTGCCCTTTTTAAAACTTTAGGTGATAACCCTAATGATCCACCAATAACAAAAGTAATATCAGAATTACCATATGTAGTTAGTTTATCTAATTCCTTTGCAAATTCTTCCGAAGTTCTTTCTTTACCTAAGATGGCTAAAGCATATACATATTCACGATCAGAAATCTTAGATAAAATTCGTTGCCCTTCTTTTTCCATCACATTGTCCATTTGAGCTTGGCTAAGTGATTCTGGAGCTTTCTCATCTGGAACTTCAATTATCCGAAATTTACAAAAACGAGATAAACGCTTGGCATATTCGGAAATTCCCGCTTTAAAATACTTTTCTTTTAATTTTCCTACTACAACTAACTTAATATTCATTTGTGAAATTTTCCCTTCTAAAATAATAAATACTATATTTTGTGTTTAATTTTAAGGAAGAACACTACCAATATGATTTTTAAAATGTCAATGTTTTCCACAAAGTTATCCACAAGCTACAATGATTTTACTTTTTGTGTAACAGCTTATAAATACTATTAAAAAAGCATTTTCACCATAATGTTTTTACGTGTAACTTTTTTATCCACAAAGTTATCCACAAGCAAGTGGGCAACTCTTTATTTTTATATTTAATCATTATAAAACAGCTATATATCAGTAAATATAAAGGATATATAAATGGAACTGTTATATAAATAAAATGCATGAAACATTTTAAAATACTTTGTGAAAAATAACAAAGTTATATTTCACAAATATTATATTAATAAAACATTTGAATGTTCGTTAAATAATATTGAATATTATATATTATATCAATATTTTAAATCATGGTAAAAATAAAAATGACTCTATCAATTAAGATAGAATCATTTTTTAAGGTTTCATCCCATGAATTAAAAAATCAACCGACTCATTAGTAATATTATCGATATCTATATTCTGGTAATTATTTGTCAAAATTACCGGAATAATATATCCAACTACTATAGAAAATAAGTATTGAAAAAATTTCATTGTAGAAATATTAATCAATTCATTTCTATTTTTTAAATCATTCAAAATTGGATTCATGCTAACTAAAATTCTTTGTTTAATAACACTCATTAATTGTTTACTAACTTCAGGTTTCTGAAATAATTCTTGAATAAAGATTTTAGCAATGAATTGATTTTCTTCTGCAAAAGTTAAGCGATCCTTAATTATATATTCTAATAAATCACGTAGCGTAACAAAAGATTTACTTTTCAATTCTGCTATAAATTCGTTAGCAGCTCTTGGAATAACTCCTTTAATGAATGGAGATAAAATTGAATTTAAAATATTTTCTTTAGTTTTAAAATGCTTATATACAGTTCCCTCAGCAACACCTGCTAAGATTGCTATATCAGATGTTTTAGTATCATTAAATCCTTTTTCTGCAAACAATTTTAAACTTGCTTGTAATACTGACTTTTGTTTCTCAGTTAATGCCTCTTCATCCAGACTTTGTGATAATAGCGTTTTAATATTCGTTAACTGCATATAAGATGCTCCCTTTAAACTTTTCTATACCGTTTTAGACCAATAATATTTAATATTGTTAATAATACTGCAAATATAACTAATATCAAAATGTCCATCCAAACATCGGTTAGTCCTTTTCCATTAAATACAATAGCTAATTGAGCATCAGTTGCATATCTTAAAGGTAAAATATGTGAAACCGTATTTAACCAATTTGGTAAGGAATCAAATGGAATAATTCCTGAGAAAAAGATTTGAGGTACAACAATTACTGGGATAAATTGTACCATTTGAAATTCTGATTTTGCTAATGTGGATACTAATAATCCAGCTGTTAATGCCACTAAAGCTACTAAAACGTTAATTACAATAACGCTCAGTATACTCCCGACGATTTCAACGTTTAGCAACCAAACTGTTATTAAGACGATTACAATTGTTTGTAATATCGATAGTAAACCATAAGCTTCTAGATAACCTAAAATAATTTCTGATCTTCTTACAGGAGTAGCTAAAACGCGATCTAAAGTACCAGCTGTTCTTTCTTTCAGTAATGCCATCCCTGAAATTAAAAATACAAACATAAATACAAAGAATGCCATCATAATAGGAACTAATGTACTAAAATAATTAGTATTAGAGTCACCATAGACATAATGATTATGAACATGAAAAGCTTTTTGTTGATTTGATTTGCTTTGTGGAATAATAACATTGTTTGATTTCTTAAGCATTTGGTTAGTAATCGTTAAAGACTTTATTTTATTTGATAATTGTTTAATTGTATTTTTAGTAACACTATTTTGTATGCCCATCTTTGATAGGTTAGTTTTACTAGAATCAGTATTAGAATAAGTTACATCTAAATTATTATTTTTTTGAGTAACATAAACGTCTACTTTTCCATCATTCATGGCTTTTTTAGCTTGAGATTTGTTGTCGTAGTTTTTTAGTTTTACGTTATCCATGTTTTTTAATTCAGTACGGATTCCATTGTTTAATCCTATTGTTCCTAAATTAACATTAGTAGAGTTATTTGATGAGAAAATTACACTCATTAACCACATAATTAAAATAGGTACTAAAAAAATCATCGCTAATGTTCTTTTATCTTTAAATAGTTCTTTGAATAGTCTTATACCAATTTCATTTATTCTGCTCACTATAACTCACCTTCTGCTTTCAAGAATGCTTCTTCTACTGAATTTACATTATATTTTTCTTTCAACTTAGCTGGAGCATCATAATCCATCACTTTGCCTTCTAGTAACAATGCTACTTCGTCTACTTTTTCGGCTTCATCCATTACATGGGTAGTGATAAGGATACTTGCACCATTATTAGCTAATTTTCTAAGTTCATCCCAAATTTGAAGACGTAATGCTGGATCAATTCCAACGGTTGGTTCATCTAATACCAATAACTGTGGGCTATCCAATAATGCAATCGCTAATGATAAACGACGCATCATTCCACCTGAGTAACCACCGACTGGTTTATTTAAAGCATTTTCTAAATCAACAACTTTAGCAACTCTTTTAATCTCCGAGTGTCTTTTGCTTTTTTTAATACCTTTCATTGAAGCAAAAAAATCTAAGTTAGCATAACCAGACAATGTTGTGTATAAAGCATCTGATTGGGCCATATAACCAATATCACTTAACAATTTTCGATTAGGTAATTTTTTACCAAAAACTTCTGCATTACCTGAATCAATTACTTCCATACCTAATGTCGTTTTAATAACTGTAGATTTACCAGATCCTGAGGGCCCAATTAATCCCACTATTTTTCCGGGTGCAACATGCAAGTTCACACCACGTAAAACTTGTTGATTGCCAAAAGATTTTTTTACATCTTTTAATAAAATCACATTTTTCAATTTGTATTCAACCTTTCAATGAGTGAGTACTCACTCATAAATATGTAATTATGATTATATATAAATAAAATATAAAGTCAAGTTCATTAATAAAAAAAGCAGTTATTAAAAATAACTACTTTGTTAATTGATATTTATTTTTTTGGTAATTCATCATCAATGATTTGATTCATTGTTGTAATAGATGGAATAAAGAACACATTACCTGTAACTGGATCAGAAAAATCTAATAAACGATCAGATTGACCAAACATATTTTCTAGCATACGTTTAGTAACAGTCCAATGTCTAGCATACCCGATAAAATATGTCCCAGTAAGGCCCTCACTAGGATTAGAAAAAGGCACATTCATTCTAACAATTTTATGTTCAATTCCATCATCATTATCTTGCGAAGCTACATTATGAGAGTTTTCTAGTTTATCGTCATCTTCGAGTTCTAAATCATTAAATTTGCGACGACCAACTGCTTTTTCCTGGTCTTCTGTTTTTAAATCATTCCAAGAATCCATATCATGAATATATTTTTGAGCAAAAGCATATGAACCATTAACAAAATCAGGGTCTTCCTCACCAATGATTGCATAATCAGATGCTTTTTGTATTTCTGGATTCTCAGTTCCATCAACAAAACCAATAATAGAACGGCCTTCAAAATATCTAAAGCCCTTTGTTTCATCAATAACATTTGTAAAGTCTCGATAATATTTTCTAATCAAATCAGCAACTTCATATACAACTGCTTCAGAAGCAGCACGAATATGAATAAAAATATCTGCATCTGTTTCAGGAGCAGTATATTTTGGCCCATAAATTGGTGAAAAGTTTTCTAACTCAGCTGGTTTTTTAGCATTAGGAAATAAATATTCCCAAGCACGATTAGAAAAACCAAAGGTTACTTTTAAATGGTCATCTGGATAGCGAATATTCATTGAGCGTAAAATTGCTTGCTCTCTTGAAATTAAATTAGAGATTTTATTTTGTTCTTCTTTTTGATTATTCCGATTTAACATCAATGTTGTAAAAAGTACATTTTTACCCGCATCTTTGTAAACATCTTGAGCATCTTTTGGGTCAAATGTCATATTATCACCTTTCTTTAATGATTATCACTTTATATTGATTATAAATTAATTGTACAACTTTTCTTTTATAAATTCCATCGAACTTGTAAATCATTTTATTTGTTTATATATTTTATTTAGACGATAATGTATTTATACATGTAATAAGGAGGAACATTTATGACTGATAAATTAACTACAGATGAAGGTCAACCTTGGGCAGATAATAATCATTCTTTAACTGCTGGTAACCGTGGCCCTGTTTTATTACAAGACTATCAACTAATTGAAAAATTAGCTCACTTTAACCGTGAACGTATTCCCGAACGTGTTGTCCACGCTAAAGGTGCCGGTGCTAAGGGTGTCTTTAAATTAAATCGTGATATGAGTGAATACACGAAAGCAGACATATTCAATGGCAAAGGTAAGGAAACTCCAATGACCATTAGATTCTCTGAAGTTGCGGGTGAACAAGGTTATCCTGACACTCTTCGTGATGTTCGTGGATTCTCAATGAAATTCTATACTAAAGATGGTAATTACGATATTGTAGGTAATAATACACCTGTCTTTTTCGTAAATGATCCACTAAAGTTTCCAGACTTCATTCATTCTCAAAAACGTGATCCTGCTACTCATCTAAGATCACAAGATATGCAATGGGATTTCTGGGCACACTCCCCTGAATCACTTCATCAAGTAACATATTTAATGGGTGATCGTGGTAATCCAGCTAGTTATGCTAACATGAATGGCTATGGTTCACATACATTCAAATGGGTAAATGCTGATGGTAAACCTTGCTGGGTTAAATATCATTTTATCTCAGAACAAGGTGTTAAAAACATGACTGATGCACAAGCTCAAAAAGTGGCATCAGAAAATACTGATTACTTAATTCAAGATTTGTATGATCGAATTAAAAAAGGTGACTATCCAAAATGGAAAGTTTGTGTTCAAATTATCCCTTATGAAGAAGGTTTGAATTACAAATATGATATTTTTGATGTCACTAAGACTGTTTCGCACAAAGATTATCCATTACAAGAAATTGGTGAATTTACTTTAAACGAAAATCCTGCTAATTACTTTGATGATGTTGAAGAAGCAGCCTTTTCACCTGCTAACTTGGTTCCTGGAATTGAACCATCAATGGATAAATTACTACAAGGTCGTTTATTCGCATACAAAGATGCTGAAAGATATCGTTTAGGTGCTAACTATGAAAAGTTACCTATCAACCGTCCTAAGAATGAAGTTCATAACTATGCTCGTGATGGCTTCATGGCACAAGGACAAAACGGTGACGTTAATTATGAACCTAATGGTGAAAACGGTCCTACAGAAGATCCAAATGCAAAAATTCATTCATATAAGGTCGATGGTGAAGCTGGTCATTACAAGACTTATGACGCTGATCCATATTCACAAGCTGGGGCTTTATACAATGTATATTCCGATGATGAAAAAGATCGTCTAATCGAAACTCTTAAGAACACCTTAGGTACTATTAAGAGCCATGAAAATAAAGTTCTAGAAACTCGCATGTTCTACAAAGCTGATCATGATTATGGAACTCGTGTTGCTAAAGCTTTAGGTTTAGATATGGGAGAAATCACTAAATAAATAAAGTTTTTTAAGATTGCCATATTGGCAATCTTTTTTTATACATATATAGGATAATATTGTACACAATATGTCAGGCTTGTAATATTAAATAATATAAATGTAATTATCTAATAACGTTGCTGATACATTCTCCATGTATAGTTATAAATATAAATTAAACGAACGAACTCAATAAAACGAATTAATTTAATACAAGGAGAAATGTTATATTTTGAATAGTCTTAAAAAATCAATCATTAAATACACAGTAATCGCGTTAGGTACATTTGCTTTATTATTTGCATTTAACCTATCAACTAACAATCAAAATAATGCTCAAGCTGCTACCAACTGGCAAACAGTTGCTGAAAGAGGTTTATCAAAATCACAAGTTGCTGCTAGACGTTGGGTTTCATTCCACGAATCCACTAACAGATACTATGCAAGAAATGGTAATTGTTATGGTAAGTTCCAATTAAGCATTGGTTACTTACATGGTAATTATTCACACAAAAATCAAGAATTAACTGCCAACCGTTATGTTAAAAACCGTTATGGTACATGGACCAATGCTAAGCACTTCTGGCAAACACACCATTGGTACTAAAATAAAATATTACTAAAAGCTCACCATCTGTTTAGATGATGAGCTTTTTTTTAAATAGTGATAAAATAGTTTTAACAAATAAAGAATTTGAGGTGTTCAATATCAACAATTATTATGTAGTTGATAAATCACTACTACCAGAAGCTTTTAGTCGTGTTATTGAGGCACGAAAATTACTAAATAATGGTGAAGTAAAAAATGTTAGTGATGCCGTCAAAAAAGTAGGCATTAGTCGTGCCAGTTATTATAAATATAAAAATTTTGTATATGAAGCGGAAAATAATAGACAGCGTAAAGCAGTTATTTCTTTTTTGTTAAATCACAAAAGTGGCATTTTATCTGAAGTTTTAAACGGAATTTCCAAAACAGATGCTAATATCTTAACCATTAATCAAAACATTCCAATCAATAATATGGCCAATGTTGTTATTTCACTAGACATTAATCATATGAATATTTCAGTAGAAGAAATGATGGATAAAATAAGACAGATTAAAGATACCAGTAAAGTTAGACTGATTGCTATAGAATAGAAAAAGAGAAATCCTTTTTGGATTTCTCTTTTTTATTTAAATAATTGTTTGTGATTTAGTATTGTATGAAGCTGGTGATTCCTTAGCAACCAAATTGGAAACTCTTTGCATGTGATCACCAAAATCACGAATTAATTCCTGAATTTGTAAATATTCATCATGTGTTTCTAAACGATTCATTCTTTTGATAATTGCACGACGTTCACGATTACGAAAACATAGTTTCAGTTGACGACTTACATTCAATATTTCAGTTAAACAAAAAACATTAACTGACATGGGTGCAGTTCCTAACATCTGGCTAGAAATTTGATCAATAATTTCTTGATTAGTTTGATGTTTAGGTACAAAAGTTCTTACTTTGTGTAGTAATCCTTTTTTCTTTTCAACTACGTGTCCATATTCAGCAAATTGTTCGCCTAATGCCATATAGGTGTGTTTCATAACATCTATATTCTGCAATAGTTTAGCGATAACTGTATCAACATCAGAATCCTTATTTCTTTCAATTAAATCCATAAATGAATTTAAAAAATACAATTGATGTGGCAAATTATTAGAAATCTTTATTTTATTATCCGCACCGATACTAATAACATCTGCAGCTGCTAAATCTATTAAACAGCTATCGACTAGGTATGCACGTGAGCGAATATTTTTTAACATTACTCTACTATCCTTTGATTTACTAGTAATCAAAAAATACATTTCAGCAGTTGTAAGTGCCATGATGTAGCCTCCGTGAAAAGAATAGCAATATTTTACCACTTAAACATAAGTTTTGCAGTAATATTTGCTAACTTTGTATTTCATTTTTTATTTTATTAGCACGCTCAAAATCGTTGGTAAATATTCCCTTTATCTTTTTATTAAATAAGAATCGCAAACGTAGTCTATGATTAACGGTAAATATTGATTCTTGATTTTCAATATTTTCCTGAAAGAATTTTAAATGCAGTGCATCTAGATGATACTTTTGCATAAACATTTGTGGATTTTTAATTTTTCTTACTGATAAAAAGCAATATTTCTGATTACTATCAATTTTTTGGGCAATTTTTATAGAATCCATATTAAAGGATGAATAAATGACTGGATGACACAAATGATATTCATTCATCATTTTAATCACTATATTTTCAATTCCACGATAATGAATTTTATTAGTTTTGAATTCTAAATTTAAATAAATATCTTTATTTTCAACTAAATCTAATAGTTCACTTAAAGTCGGAATAGGTTCATAGTTATCTAAAGAAAATTGGCGAAGCTCATCTAAAGTGTAATCTTTAACAAAGCCACGACCATCGGTTGTTCGATTAATTTTTTCATCGTGAATAATCACTGGCACATTATCCTTCGTTAGATGTACATCAAACTCAATTCCATCAATATGGTGATTAATGGCATAACGAAATCCTTGTATTGAATTTTCTGGATATTCAGCCGGAAAACCACGATGTCCGAATATTAAAGTCTTCAAGATAACCACCTCCCCTATAAAAATTCATTTACTGTTAATGATAAATCTATTTGAGAATTTTGCAAATAATCAATTTATTAAAATGTTATAATATTGTTAATAATAAGTTTATTAGGAGGATGCCTATGATTTATGCAATTATCAGTTTTATCGCTGGATACATAATGTTTGTTTTTTGTTTGTTCCAAGGCGTTTTAGATATGTCCGCCCAAATAAATGAAATTCATAAAGCTGAAAATTCATCTAAAAAATTTAAAGCTATTAGAACCGGACTATGGATGATTCCACCATTAAAAATTATGCTTGAAAGAAATCGCTTAAGAAATATTCTTAAAAGTAGTGGTAATTCAAAAGAAGATGCCGAACGTTTTAAAAGATTCTATAATATTTCTAACCAATCTACTGCCTGGGCATACATTTCATTTGCTTGTATGTTAGAAGCAATTGTTTCTATTAAAACTGTGTTTGATGCTTTTGGATGGCATTTAACTTTACCATTGTTCAGTGTATTATCTTTAATAGTAATAATCGCCGGTTATGCACAAGTTATGTATCGTGCTTCAGATGATCGCGAAGAAAAATTAAGTGCTAAAATTAACCGACTAGGTAAGCAATAATTCAATTGGAGGCCATAATGAATATTAATGAACAAAAACTACATATGATTACTAAGGCTCTAGATAATTCAACAAGAATTAAAATGTTATATTATCTAGCTGAAAATAATAGTAGTAATGTTTCAAATCTTATTAATGTTTTTAATATCTCTCAACCTAATATTTCTCGACATTTGAAAATATTAGCGGATGCTAACTTAGTTTTTAGTACTAAAGATGGTAAAGAAAGAATCTATCAATTAAGTGATAAGCATGTTTACCAATTATTATTAACTTTAAAAACGCATATTAATGATTAAATCTTATTAATTGACATATATCTCTTTTTGTTATATAAATGTATTTAATATATAACAAAAAGAGATATTTGTATTTTATGGAGGAATTTATGAATAAATTCAAAAAGATGAGTATATTTTTAATTATTAGTAGTGTTTTATTAATTCTTACTGGATGCTCAGGCAAAACCAATAACCCTAAAAAAAGTATTAATGTAACTACTTCATTAAACTTTTATGGTGAGGTTGCCAAAGATGTATTAGGCAACCATGGCTCAGTTACATCAATCATCAATAGTCCTAATGTTGATCCTCACGATTTTGAACCTAAGAGTAGTGATGCCAGAAATGTATCTAAAACTAACATAATGGTATCAAATGGTTTAGGTTATGATAGCTGGGCTGAAAATCTAACTAGCAACAATAAGAACATTAAAAATATTAACGTTGGCCAATTAATGGACAAAAGCAACGGAGATAACCCTCATATCTGGTATAACATTAATACTATGAAAAAATTAGCATATGAATTGGCTGATCAATTTGGTAAATTACAGCCACAAAATAAAAAAGCATTTGAACAAAACGCTAAAAATTATGTTAGCAAATTACAACCAGTTGAAAATAAAATTAATAGTATCAAGAAGCATAAAATTAATAAACCAGTTGCTGTTTCAGAACCTGTCTTTGATTACTCATTAGACAAATTAGGCTACTCCATCGCAAATAAAAACTTCGAAGAAGCCATCGAAAAAGGTAATGATCCTGCACCTGCCGACATTCGTCAATTGCAAAATGATATTAAAAATCATAAGCTAGCCTTCTTTGTAGTAAATAAACAAGTTAATAGTAAAATTGTCACTAACCTAGCTAATTTAGCTAAAGAAAATAACCTACCTATTATCTATGTTACTGAAACTAAACCAGAAAATATGGATAATTATATTAAATGGATGGATAGCCAATACGATCAAGTATTAAAAATTCAAAAAAATAACGGTTTGAAGTAAACAGCTTAAAATATTAGTATATAATATAGGTATATTAATATAAGATATTTTAAGTTAAGAGGTTCGAACAATATGGCAATTGCGTTAGTTAAAGAAATGTTCAATGAATTTAATGATCCCGACTTAACCTATATTGAATCCAGAGATGGTAATACAGAGTGGTTTAAGTTATCTTTTCTAGCTGATGATAAATATCACACATATAAAGATGGAAAAAGACAATTTATTGAAAAATATAATGATGAACTAAATGATGTTATGAGCAATTTCCTAAATAAATATCAAAAAGAATTTGAATCATCATTTATTGATGAAAACGAATTTGAAGTATTAGATCGCACTAAAGAAATTGCAAAGGATTTAAAAGAAACCCTTGATAAAGAATTCTTAATCCCAGATGGGATTGTGCTATTTAGTATTGATTTAGTAGGTAGCTGGCAAGCATTTAAGAGTTCTGGTAAATCTGATTTGGAAAAACGTTTTTACCAAAACATTTCTGAACATGTTAAAGAACAGCATGAAAAATAAAAAAAGAAGCAACTTTTAAAGTTGCTTCTTTTTTGTTTACTATTTTTGTTGAATTTTTCCAGAACTTCTCAAGTTATCTAAATGTTCATAAAGAACTCCATATCTCAAGCCTTGTTTACCAAAAATCATTCGATCAGAATTTAATCTTCTCATCATTTCCATAGCTGGACAAAGGCCACCAACAATAATGTCAGCACGTTCTTTAGAAACTCCTGGAACCAACTTACGTTCTTCCAAATTATCATTTAATAACATTAAGAAAATATCTTTGGCTTCACGATTAGATAAATGAAAGCCATGAATATCATCCCAATGTTTACGATCTTTATCACGACGACGTTTGATCTTAGCTAAAGTACGATTGGAACCACCTAAACCAATAATTGGTAAATTAGTTCCACGTGATAACCACCAGATATCATTAAAAATCTCATTTAAATAATCTAATGTTTTGAACATTTGCCCAGCAGTTGGAATGTCGGGATCAATATTGCCTTCTGATAGTGTTACAGACCCAAATGGCAAACTAATCATATTCACAGCTTGTCTATTTTGAATTAATACTAATTCAGTACTAGCACCACCAGTATCCATGATGATTCCATTTACCACTGGCAAGGAGTTAATCACACCTAAATAATCATAGTATGCTTCTGTTGTTCCTGGAATTACCTCCAAATCAATATCAGTTTTAGATTTTACTTCTTCTAAAAACTCTTTTTGATTTTTTGCCATTCTAGTAGCAGCAGTCGCCATTGCTCTTAAATGGACATTTTCTAAATTTTCAAAATCTTCTTTAAATGATTTCAAAGTTTTAATGGTTCGATCAATTGCTGGTTGTTTTAAAATCATTTCAGAGCCCATGTTTTCAGAAAGTCTGACTGGTTCTTTTCTTTCGATAACGTTCTTAAATGAACCATCTTCTTTGATTTCTGTAACAGCTAAACGGACTGAATTAGAGCCTAAATCAATTACTGCTAAATGTTGCAAAATTAACGCTTCCTTTCGTTAGGCTTACGCATTGGGGTAAACTTTGTTTTTTGTTGATTAGTATGTTTCTTAGGGAATAATTGCTTAAACAAATTATCTGATATTTTTTTACGATTATCAATCATATACTTTTGCGAATTCAAAGGTTTCTTATCATTTCTAACGTGGGTCCAAGTATCATCAGAATGTAACTGTCTAGCTTTAACGTTATCATTCCATAGAATTTTATAAATATTGATCAAATGTTTTCTAATATCATCATTTAAAACCGGGAACATTAATTCTACTCGACGACTTAAATTGCGATTCATTAAATCGGCACTTGATAGGAATACTTTTTCATCCCCATCAGCATAGAAATAATAGAAACGGCGATGTTCTAATAATTGTCCAACGATTGAATGGACCGTAATATTGTCAGAGACTCCTGGAATACCCACTCGTAAATTACAAATCCCTCTTACAATTAAGTGGATTTCAACTCCAGCAGCACTAGCCTCGTACAACTTTTCAATCATTTGCGTATCAGATAAGGAATTCATTTGCATTTGAATTAATCCTTTTTTACCCATTTTAACGTTTTCAATTTCCTTATCAGTCATATGCATTAAGTAATTACGAATCCCATCAGGTGAAATCGATAAATCATTGAAATATGGTGGTTGAGAAAAACCAGATAGCATATTAAAGATGTTGGTAGCATCAACACCAATTTGTTGGTTACAAGTTAATACTCCCATATCAGTATAAAGCTTAGCAGTAACATCATTATAGTTACCGGTTCCCATATGCATGTAACGTTTAATCCCATTTTCTTCTTGTCTAACGACCATGGCCAACTTACAATGTACCTTCAAACCAACTAATCCGTAAATTACATGACAACCTACTCGTTCTAGTTCATCAGCCCAATGTAGGTTGTTAGCTTCGTCAAAACGTGCTTTCAATTCCACTAACACGGTAACTTGTTTACCATTTTGGGCGGCTTCTTTAAGTGCTTTAATAATTGGTGATTTAGCAGAAACACGGTAAATAGTCATCTTAATAGCCAATGTTTGCTTATCATGGGCTGCTTGACTAATAAAATCCATAACTGGTTGAAAAGAATCATAAGGATGACTAACAAAAATATCATTCTTAGATATAGCTTCAAACATAGTTTGATTGCGTAAGACTTTAGGCATATATGGTGTGAATTTTTCAAATAATAAATCTTTATGACCGTTAACTTGTTTGATTAATTTGTTAACACAATTTAAATCAATTGGCCCATCAACTACATATAAACCTTCCTTATCGATATTATATTCACTTAGTAATAAATCTAAAATTTGATGACTCATACCAGCTTCAACTTCCAAACGCATTACTGGTCCAAATTCACGTTTTCTTAGATCATGCTTAATTTCTTTCATTAAATCAGATGTATCTTCATCGGCTTCAACATCCATATCACGAGTAATTCTAAAACAAGCCATATCATGAGCTCGATAGCCAACAAAAAGTTCATTGATAAAGTATTTAATAACTTCTTCTAATAAAATAAAATCATTTTCTGCTCCTGGAAGTTTAATAACTCTTGGACAAGCATCTGGAACTTGGACGGTCGCAAATGATTCATCTTTTGCATCATCGTTTTTAGTAATCATTAATCCAATATTCAAAGTATTATTCGCTAAGAAAGGAAATGGCCTGGATGAATCAACAGCCAATGGCGTTAAAACTGGATAAAGATTCTGATGAAAGTATTCATCTAAAAAGTTTCTCTGACGTTGAGTAACCTGACTCATTTTTACAATATTAATATTTTCACGTGATAACTTAGGCAATAGCTCATTGAAAAGAATGGAATATTGATTTCTAACTAATTCATGCACTTTATGTGAAATGCCACTTAATTGTTCGGCAGCAGTAAGGCCTGCCGAATCAGTCCCCTCATAACCTACAGAAATTAGTTTATGCAAAGAAGCAACTCTAATATTAAAGAATTCATCAAGGTTACTTTGGGTTATCCCAAGAAATCTCAATCTTTCCAATAATGGATTAGTAGGATCATTAGCTTCTTCAAGAACTCGTTTATCAAAATCAACCCAACTTAATTCACGACTATTAAAGTATTCTGGTTTGTTGAAACTCATTGTCTAATCTCTCCTTTTAAAATAGGTTTGATGCCAAATACAGATTCAAAGAAAGCCCCTTTTCGTTTTAAGTTAAGGTTTTCTAACGTTAATTCATCATCAGTAGTTACATAAATAATTAATTTAGTTGGATCATCTAAATTAATATCAATTGTTCTAATTTTTTGTAATCGACTAGCGTCTAGTGAATCGGCAATTCTTAAAATGGCTGCTAGCTTAATAACGACCATTCGATCTGAAATGCTGAGCTTATCTAACATTTTAAATATCGATGAAGTTGCTGAATGACTGTGATATCTAGAAATCATTGCAACCATTATTAATTCAATGTTAGATAAACCTAGTATTTCTGAATTTTTAATTACATATTCAGAATGTGCATAATGATTATAACTATTTACAAAGTTTCCTACATCATCAACAATTGTTGAAACTTGCAATAATAGTCTTTGACGATCATCTAAGCCATGAATATCTTCCAAACTATCAAAAAGTTTTAATGCAAATTTTTCAACCATTGCTTGATGCGTAGGTTCAACGTTATATTGTTTGGCCATATTTCTAGCAGAAACTAAAGTTTGATTATTCAACATTTGTTGAATATTATTTTCCTGTTTATCTTCAATCAATTCACAGGTCAAACCATCAATAAACTTCAAGTTCGATAACCATATTTTCTTAACTGATAATCGATCTAATAATTCATGAATAATCGTAACTAATGGAACAACTTGTGATAGATCATTTTCATCTATCTTATAACGACGTGTTAATTCTTGATTATTTACTCGACGCATCTTGTGATATAAGACATCAAAATCATTCATTGTTAATTTATCAGTATCTTTATGAGTTCCGAAAAGTAATTTTAGAATCGTTACTGATGAACCTAATAAAATAACATTTTTGGTTGATGCAATATTGGGTAGTAATCTAACGAATTCTAGTAATTGACTATCAATATAATCATGAAGAACTTCATTAAAGTTAGCAATATCTGGTTTAACATCACTCATTGCCTCATAAACTCTTAAAGGTCCTAAGTTTAATGTTTTTGAGTACATAAATTCACCATTTTTATAACCCATTAGTTCAATATTTCCTGAACTAATATCAATCAATAATGTATTATCTTTAACTATTTTCTTAAAATCTTTTAGATAAAAATTAGTGGCTAAATTACGGTACAAAGATTCTTGGCTTTGACTAATCCAATTAATCTCAAAATTAGTTCGTTTTTGAAGTTGATCACGGACAAATTCAGAATTACGTGCTTCATGGAATGCATTAGTTGCAAAGAATTGATAATCAGATACTCGATAATCAAGTAATAAATTTTTTACAACTTCTAATGAAGAAACAATTTCATTAACTGTGTCTCCAGCAATAAATCGATCAGAGAACACATCTTCTCCTAAGTCAATGTCATAGTGAGCGTTCTCAATTAATGATGCATGATTGATATCAACAATTTGCACATAAATATTTTGCGATCCCATCACAATTACGGCTGAAAAATTATATTCATTTGGCATCTATAAGCCTCCTGTTATTATAAAATGTACAATCCATTTTATCATATTATTTTTATAAATATATAAAAAATAGATTAGGCTCACTTAAAAACCTGATCTATCAATAATTAATTAAAATAATGGATTGCCACTAGCTGTTTTTACATCTTCAACATTTTTTTCAATAATATCCCAATGTTCAGATAATTTATTGTTTTCTAAACGGTAAACGTCACAAACTTTATTAATATGACCATTATTTAATGTACATTTGAAAAATACATAAACATAATCATGATCAGCGCTAATATTAATAATATCAATCTTAGGATCCAACTTTAAAAAGAACTTAATAAATTCCATAAATCCAGATTTACCATTTTTCACCTCTGGGCTATGTTGAATGTAATTATCTTGCATTAAGTTATCTAAATTAGATAAATCTCCATTCATAAAAACTTCATCATAAAATTTTTGTACTACTTGTTTGTTATTCATTAAAAACTCTCCTTTACATTAGTATTACTTAAATAACATAACTGAAAAAAATAGTTTATGTAAGTAAAAATATTTTTCATTATTATTAAGGTTCTGTTACAGCAATTGCTATTGGTTAATAATGCCGTTATGATAAATCTAATTATTAAGACATCGAGTATTAGTAAAGGAGTTAAATATGAAAAACGGATTCATTAAAACAGCTATTTTTACATTTGCTAGTGCAATATTATATAAACTTTCCAAAAAAAGTATGCAACTAAGAAAAGCTAACAAAGAAATCTATATGCCATCAAAAGAATTCTTTGTTGATAGTAATATTAATGGCAAAAAGATGGTTTTTCTGGGATCATCAATAACTCATGGACTAGCTTCTAAAGGAAAATCATTCGTTGATTTCTTAAATGTTGAACACGGCGTTAATACTATCAAAGAAGCCGTTAGTGGTACTACTTTAGCTGGTGAAGAAGAATCATCATATGTTTCAAGAATGAAAAATAATCTAAACACTGATGAAAATATTGATTTATTTGCTTGTCAATTATCTACTAATGATCAACGCAAGAAAAAACCAATTGGAAAAATTAGTGATTCATATGATTTAGAAGACTTCGATATTAATACAACAATTGGTGCAATTGAATACATCATCGAATATGTTCAAAAGAATTGGGATTGCCCTACTGTATTTTATACTTGCTTAAGAAAACCTGATCCTGGTTATGAATTACTACGTAATAAACTATTCGAATTACAAAAGAAATGGCATTTCGCAATCATTGATGTTTGGAACAATAAAGAAATTAAAAAGATGAATCATAATAATCCATACTTCATGGCTGATGATGCACATCCTACATGTGCTGGATATCGCTATGGGTGGACTCCACTTTTTGTGAAAAATCTAGATCAAATGTTTGCACTATAAAAAGGAAATGATAATATATCGTTTCCTTTTTATTTTTTATTAAAAAATAATTAAAAAACGCTTGCATTTAAATTAAAATATAGTAATATATTATCCAAGGAGATAAATAACCATCTCCTAAAAATAATTGCTCCATGGTTCAATGGTAGAACGGCGCACTGTTAATGCGAAGGTTGCTGGTTCGAGTCCAGCTGGAGCAGTTGGAGATATTATTTCTCTATTTTTCATAAATCTAATTTATTGCTCCATGGTTCAATGGTAGAACAGCGCACTGTTAATGCGAAGGTTGCTGGTTCGAGTCCAGCTGGAGCAGTTATAAAAAAAGAAAGGCTAGTCATTTTAGACTAGCCTTTCTTTTTATTTTATTCAAACACGGATTGATAAGTCCATCCCATTGTTTTACCTTCATATTGAACAAGGTAATAATGAGTATTCCAACCAACTTTCTTAGCTTCTCCAATGATCTTAACTTTCTTACCAGCCAAGTCTTGGACATTACCTAATGATTTATTATCAGCAAAATGACTACCTTTGACGTGTTCATTAAATTCGCCAGTAACATCTGCTTTAATTGTTTTTTCTTCGTTAGCACTCTTATAATCAATGTAATTTTCTACAGAATTAGATTTAATCCAACCCATGCTCTTACCATGACGAGTTACACGATAATAAACATCACCATTTTTAGTAACTCCCTTTTTGTTAGCAAAAAGAGTAGCTGCTTTATAATCTTTAACTAAATGTAGTCGTTTTCTAGACTTATAAGTTGTATCTTCACCTAAATGATTATAAAAGTTAAAGTTAGCATTATCTTTAACCGTAAGTTTTAAATTACTATTATAATATTTAACGCTACCTTGAGTTTTTACAGGTCTACTTTTTTTTTGGCTATCTGGAACTAATGTGTTTGTTGATTTGCTACTCGCACTATTATCTTTATTAGAAACTGGTAGTTCAACATTTCCAATGAACCAATCCTTACCTTTACCTAGTAAACTTGCATCAATCTTTTTACCTAATGCACTTGAATAGTGACGATCAGTATATTGCCACATTACACTTTTTAGTGAAGGTTTCTTACTTTGATATGCAGCAACCCAGTATCCATCATAATATTTCAATGCCTTAGCTGCATGTTGCAACATAAAGTGTTGATAGGAATAGAACAGAATCTTTTTACTACCAACTAATGGACGTAATGCTTGTACCCAAGCCTTAGTAGCATTATTAGAACTACCATGTTTTACTGAAGCCATTTCATAATCATTAACATAAAATTTAGCATTAGGTGCTAATTTATATAGGTGCTTAGCTTCACTTTTAGCAGCGCCTGCACTTGAATATCTACTAAATGAGTAAACACCATAAGGTAATCCGTACTTTTCTAATAGCTTACGATTGTTGTTAAAAGTTTTATCTCGGTATGAACTACCATATTGAACTCTTAAAATCACAAATGGAACTTCATGTTTTAATTTTTTCACTTTTTTAGCAGTGAAATTACCTTGCCATTCGGATAGATCATAAACTCGATTACTACTTGCATTTGCTTTATGTGTATTAGCAAAACCTACACAAAATAACAATGCAAATAAAGTTGCCAACATTAGAAATATTGACCTCTTTTTAATCAATATAATTCACCCCTATTTATTCTTCTCTAATATCAATACTAACTAGTAGTATAACGGGTAAATATTGCAAGAATGATATGACAACATTACAAAATATAACAATTTTGTTATTTAAAAATGAGTTAAATCCCTAGAATAGCATCAAAAATCCTTTGTGGCAGTATTATATTAGCGCTTGAAATTTTACGTTTATTGATATTTTGTCGACGTAATAATGCTTGCTTTTTTGAGATACTTTTTTTCTCACCACTAACAGCAGCATTTTTCCTAAGTGGTGGAATATCTACTCTAGCAATTACACGTCCTTCTACATATGCTTGTACTGGAATTGGATATAGTTTTTTAGGCATAACGTATTTTAATTTATGCACAATTGATTGTGCCAATTGACTGGCATTATTTCTATGAACAATAAATGTTAATGCATCAACTGGCGAATAATTAACATCAATAGAAATTTTAACAATATCAGAAACTTTATATTCTAAAAATTTGGTATCAAAAGTAGCATAACCATGTGATATTGATTTCAATTTATTGAAAAAATTATAAGCAATTTCTGCAACCGGTAATTCATAAGTTAATTCTACTAGATTTGAATCATTATCCATAGTTATTAAAATTCCTCGACTTTGATTAGCCAAATCCATAACTTTACTCATTGAGCTTGAGGGTACTTTCATTTTTACTTCATCATATGGTTCTTCAATTGAATTAATTTTAGAAAAGTTAGGCATTTTCGCCGGATTATCAATATTATTAATTGCCTCATTTCCATTTAAAATAACACGATAATTTACATTAGGATTAGTAACAATTACAGATATATCAAAATCATTAATTAATCTTTCACGCACAATTTGCAAATGAAACATTCCTAAAAATCCACAACGAAATCCTTGTCCAAGGGAATCAGAATTATCTTCTGTGTAATATAATGAAGAATCATTAAGTGATAATTTTTCAATTGCCATCTTCAAATCATCATAATTAGAATTTTTTGGATAAATTCCAGCATAAACAACCGAACGAACTGGTTTATAACCAGGAACAGCATGAATGGTTGGTTCTAATTTGCTAGTGATCGTATCTCCTACACGAACTCCTTTAGGATCTTTGATTCCAGTAACTATATATCCAATATCACCAGAATGTAATTCTTTAACTGGCTTTAAAGAAGGTGTAAATATTCCTATTTCATTGTTTTCAAATGATTGATTATTAGACATAAATTTTAATTTTTGGTTTGCTCTTAACTTACCATCATAAATTCTTACATAAGCAATAATTCCTTTATAAGAATCATAAATAGAATCAAATATTAAGCTTTTTAATGGAGCATCTATATCTCCATTTGGTTGTGGAATTTCTTCAACTATAGATTCTAAGACTTGATCAACATTTAGCCCCGTTTTTGCAGAAATATGCAAAATATTCTTTTCAATTAAGCTATCATCTAAATCATAAATTTGTTGTTCACACATATCTATTTGTGCATTTTTATTATCAACTTTATTAATGACCGGAATAACTGGTAAATGATTAGCTTTAGCAATTTTATAGTTAGCAACCGTTTGGGCTTGTACACCCTTAGTAGCATCAACCAATAATATAACTCCATCACTAGCTGATAAACTCTTCGATACTTCATATGAAAAGTCTACATGTCCAGGAGTATCAATTAAATTCAATTCATAAGTCTGACCATTTCTATCATGGTATAAATTTCTTACGGTTCTTGATCTAACAGTCACTCCATGACTTTTTTCAACATCCATATCATCCAAAATTTGGCTTTCATGATTTCTAAAACTTACAGTATCAGTTATTTGCATAATCTTATCTGATAAAGTGGATTTACCATGATCAATATGTGCAATAATCGAGAAATTTCTAATATTTCTTTGTTCCATTTTTATTACCCCTTATCTTTTAATAATCCATCAAGATAAAAACTAAAAGTTTCAATAGAATCATCAAAAACATTAACTTTAAAATTAACAAAATCATCTTTTATGGGTTCTTGATTAAATGCATCCAGCCCTGACAAATTAATCAGTCCACTAATAATGCTGCTTTGAATAATAAAAATTTTATTGGCTTGACTAATACTAATTTTAGGAAATAAATCATGAATTCTTTTAGATAATTGTTCATGAATAAAATAAAGATCTTTTCGTCCATCAATGGTTTGATCACGAGAAGCTTTATTTTCCAAAATTGGCCCCCTTAAAGCATTTAATTTAATTAAAGTAAAATGTTTTTGAATCAAATCTTCTGTTGAATTTAATAAAAAATTTTTTAGTTCTTTGATAGTATTAATTTGCTTTTCATTTAATTGGCTTAATAATCGATTAAAAAAATTTGCATACCCAACTAGTAATAAATGCATAAAAATATTTTCTTTAGTTTTGTAGTAATTAAATAATGTACCTTTTGCAACGTTAGATTTTTTGGCAATTTCATTCATAGAAATTTCTGCAAATGGCTTTTCTTGAAATAAATTTAATGCAACATTAGAAATCAATGTTGCTTTTTGTTTTTTTTGATCATTAGTTCTAGCGTTCATTTTATTTTCTCCTATTTTATTTTTATATATTATTGACCATCGGTCATTATTTGTCAAATGAAAAATTAATACGAAAATGCAACACTTTTATGCATTTTGATGATTGTATATTTTTGTATCGTCAATATAATGGTTGTTACAATCTTATATATAGGGAATTGAAAGGAGTGTTCAGATGTCCTTCTTAGAATTAAAGAACATCCAAAAGTCCTACTATTTAGGAAAAGATGAATTCAAAGTCTTAAAAGGTATTGATGTAGCGTTTAACAAAGGTGAAATGATTTCCATCTTAGGTGAATCTGGTGGTGGTAAATCAACCTTAATGAATATTATTGGTGGCTTAGATAGTAAATATTCTGGTGATGTTTTACTAAACGGTAAATCTTTAAAACATGAAACTGATAAACAATTAGACGAATATCGTCGCAATACAATTGGTTTTATTTTTCAAAGTTTTAATCTAATTAGTCATTTAACACTTCTAGATAATGTAATGGTGCCATTAGAAATGACCACATTATCAAAGAGTGACCAACGTAAAAGAGCTGAAGAATTACTAACCAAGGTTGGTTTAAAGGAACATATGCATAAACATCCCAACCAATTATCTGGTGGACAAAAGCAACGTGTTTCAATTGCTCGTGCGCTAGCTGGTGATCCAGAAATGTTAATTGCTGATGAGCCAACAGGAGCTTTAGACCCACAAAATACTGAAGAAATTCTTCAAATCCTAGAAGATATCGCCAAAGAAGGTAAACTAGTCTTAACTGTTACCCACTCAGATAAAGTTGCCGCATATGGAACTCGGATTGTACACATGACTGACGGTAAGATTGATCAAGATAAAAATCTGCGTGATAAATTCCCAGAACAACAAGATGAAACTTTAGAATCCAAATCTTTATCATTTGGTTCTACCCTAAAAATGACTTGGGACAATTTAAAATATAATTTAAAACGTAATTTATTAATTATCTTCGGTGGAATGATTGGAATTTTCTCCGTTATTTTCATGCTTGGTTTAGGAAATGGAGTTCGTGGTTATATTAATCATGAAATCTACTCACAAGTAAATCCTAATAGTGTGCAAATTGAACATAAAAATTCAAATGATCATTCATCATTTAAAGAATCTGATATTAATCGAATTAAAAATGTTAAAGATATTTCTTCTGCTGAAAAGGGATATGATTCGAGTGGTATTCAATTTAAATATGGTAAAAAGAACGCGCAAAGTCAAATGTTAACAACCAGTGCTTCTACCATTAATAGTAGTAATATCAAAAAAGGTACTACTCCTAAAGATAATGAAGTACTAATTAATAAAACAACTGCACAAAGTTTAAATAAAAATGATTATAAATCATTAGTTGGTAAAAAAGTTCAAACTACTTTTACTGCTCAAAAAGATGGTCGTCCATTCCCAGTAACCAAGAATTTTAAGATTGCTGGAATCTATGATTCACAATCTCCTCTTGTAGTAACTACTTACAATACTGTTAAACAAGCATTAGCTGATAACAAGATTAAGATGACCACTACCTTTATTGATGCCAAAATTAAAGGTGGCGTTGGTAATGTTACTCCCGTACAAAACAAGATTAATGCTATGAAAGTTAATAATAAAAAAGCATACAGTGTTTCTGGTGCTGGATCAATTGTCTCCACTCTAAACACTTATATCAACTTAGCTATTTATGTATTAGCTGCAATTGCTGGAATTTCATTATTAGTATCAGCAATTATGATTATTGTTGTCCTTTACATCAGTGTTGCTGAACGTACTAAAGAAATCGGGATTCTTCGTGCACTCGGTGCAACCAAGAGTAGCATTAGAATGTTATTCGTATCTCAAGCAGTACTATTAGGAATCTTCTCATCAGTCATATCCGTTATAGTTGGTTACTTATTACAATTTGGTATTAATTCTGCTGTTGATGGAGCAATCGGATACTCAATCATTCAAATTACTCCTGGCAATGCAATTTTTGGAATTGTAATCTCAATCATTATTAACTTATTGGCTTCAATTTTACCTGCAAATAAAGGTGCTAAATTAGATCCAATTGAAAGTTTAAGTGCTGAATAAAAAATAAAGGATGCTCATTCGAGCATCCTTTTTATATTACATACCACATATCTTTATTTATGAAATTATATATATAATCTTTAGAATAGTCTTCAAAATTGTGAACCCAAAATGAAATCAGTCCAATTGCTTCGACTGCACAATAAAAAGCAAATATTTTCTTTCTTTTGTCATCAAAATTATCTGGATTCTTATCCAAAGATTTTCTAATAATGGATTCAAAAAAATGAACTAATTGAAAATTAAATTCAAAATCACCCTTTTCACTTAATAAAAATGACAATAATTTATGATTATTTTCAATAACATTTAAAAATGAACGGATAAATATATCTTGAGGTTTACCTCGTTTTAATTCTTCATTACTACAATTATTGAAAATATTATATTTAATTTTAATTGCATTTAAAATATTAGATTCAATGAAATTAATCAGAGCAAACTTATCTTCAAAATAACGATAAAAAGTACTACGATTAATGTTAGCATTTTTAATAATATCACTAACTGTTACTTTTTCTAACCCCTTAGCTTCTGCAATCATAATCATACTATTGATAATGATTTGCCTTGTTTGCTGTCTTTTAGCTTCATAATTAGACATTATAAATCACTACCTTAAACAAATGGATTATAAAATCTACCGCCATCCATTTTCATAAATAAAATTCCTATAACCACGATGAATAATGATAATAAAATTGTTCCATAATCTTTTTTAGTAAATTTACGATTCATATACCAAGTACGATGTTTATTTTTACCAAATCTACGCAATTCCATTGCCTGACTAATTGTTTGGATTTTATCTAAACTAGATAAAATTAACGGAATTAAAATCTGTGTAGTTCCCTTTAAACGACTAAATAATTTTCCCTTTTTAGAAATCTCATAGCCACGTGCTTGTTGCGCTAGACTGATTTCTTTAAAGTCATTTTGTACATCAGGGATATATCTTAATGATAATGAAAGTGAATAACTTAAACGATAAGAAACCCCAATTTTGTTTAAACTTGAAGAAAATTCACTTGGATTAGTTGTAATTAAAAAGATTAATGAAATTGGTACCGTTACTAAATATTTTAAACCTAAGTTCAATTCATAAAATAATTGCTCCTTAGTAATAGTAAAATAGCCTAAATTGATTAATACATGTCTAGTTCCATATAATGCCGCACCATGATTAGGTGAAAATACAAAGACCATTACTAAATTTAATACTGCAAAAACAACAATTAATTTCACTACGAATTTAATTTGTGACCATTTAATTTGTGATTGTTTAAATGCAAAGATAGATAATAATAATACTAAGAAAATAAAGCGATAATCATAACTAATCATCGCAATAATTGAAACTAAAATAAAAAAGATTAATTTACTAGTCCCAGTTAATCGATGCACCCAAGTATCATTATGATCATATCCGAATAAATTACTATTCATGTTGGTTATCTCGCTCCTTGCTAATTAGGTAATTTGAAAAATCATTATAATTAACATTAAAGCGTTTAGCTAAAATGCTTAAACTGGTTCTTTTTAAGTTGGCCTTAGCAAGTAGTGCTTCATCATCTAAAACTTTTTCAGGTGTATTATCACGCAAAATAGTTTGATCACCGATAACTAAGGTTCTAGTTGAATATTCAGCCATCAAATGCATATCATGGGTAATAAATATCATGGTTAAGCCTTGTTCTTGGTTTAATTGACTTAAGAAATTCATGATTTCAGTATAATGATAGTAATCTTGTCCCGCAGTAGGTTCATCCAAAATTAATAATTTAGGTGATAAAACTAACATACTAGCAATTGTTAATCGTTTCTTTTGTCCATAACTTAATGCTGAAATTGGCCAATGTCTAAATGGATATAAATTACATACTTTTAGCGCATGATCAACTTTTTCTTTAATTTGTTCTTTAGGATAATGTCTTAATTTTAGCCCCAATGCTACTTCATCATAAATCATTACTTTACTAATCATTTTGTCTGGATCTTGCATAATATACCCAATATCATCAGCACGTTCTTTAATGGATTTATTCAAAAGATTGTCACCATTAAAAGTAATTTCTCCAGCATCAGGTTGTAAAAAGCCAACGATTAATTTACTTAATGTGGTTTTTCCAACCCCATTTTTACCAACTAAAGAAATCATATCACCTTTTTGAATATCAACATTCAAATTATTAAAAATCACTTTTTTGTCATAAGCAAAATTCAATTTTTTAATTGATAGAATATCAGCTGACGCATTGTATTTACTAATTGATTTAGCCTTTGCACTAACTTGTTCAATTCGATCTGCAACACCTGGTCCATCAACAGCTTCAACTGAATCAATATCATGTAATTTATTTAGATCAATTCCAATACTTTTAAGCGCTTCAATATATAAGGGCTCTCTAATCCCATATTGATTTAAGATATTCTGCTTTAAAAGTTCTGCCGGATTATAAATTCCAACAATCTCGCCATCATTCATTAAAATAATTTTATCAACATCTTTAGTCAATGATTCTTCTAGACGATGTTCAATAATAATAATGGTATTTTTCAATTCATTATGTAACTCTTGCAATAGTTGAATTGATTCACTACCTGCCATAGGATCCAAAGCAGCCAGCGGTTCATCCAATAATAAAATTGGTGCATCATCGACTAATAATCCGGCTAAACCAGTACGTTGCTTTTGTCCACCTGATAAACTATTAGGTGCTTGTTTTAATAAATTATTGATTGATAATTTTTTAGACCATTGATTTACCTTGGTTTGCATTGTTTGATTATCAAAGCAATCGTTTTCCATCCCAAAAGCAATATCTTCAGCAACCGTTAAACCTACAAACTGATCATTAGAATTTTGTAGTAGAGTTCCCACTTTTAATGAAGTGTCAAATATTGACATATCTTTGGCATTTTCACCATCAATATATATTTCACCAGATAAATCGCCACGAAAATTTTCTGGAATGACACCATTAATCAAATTGCCAAGTGTTGATTTCCCAGAACCTGATGGACCCACTACTAAAACTTTTTCGCCCTCATTAATTTGCAGATTAATATTTTTTAAAGTAGGCTCTGCTTGGGCATTATAACGAAAAGTAACGTTCTTAAATTCAATCATTGTTTTTGTCATAATCTATTCCTTTTTTAAACTACCTTTTTCGACTTTAGTTGAAGCATACATAACTAATAAAATCGTTCCAATTACTCCAGTGGAAATACTGTTAGTAATTGAAGAAATAATTCCTTGTAAATAAACTTTATTGCTAGGTTCTGAATAAATTAATACATCCCCTGTAGGTGCAAGCAAAGACCAACCAATAATATTAATTAAAATTTGATAAATATTATAAATAACTAACTTCTTAAAACCAATTTTACCGTCAGCTAATACGATATATTTTTTTAGTAATCCAATCGCAAAACCAATAAATCCAGTTGTAAATACCCAAGTCCACCATGGGGCACCAAACTGGGTAAAATCAGATAAAGAATGGCCAAAGAATCCAACAAATAATCCAACAATGGGACCAAACATAATGGATATAAAACCTAAGAAACCATAGGAAGTATCAATATTAGTGTTAGGAATTCCTGAAGGAATTGAAACATATCTTTTTAATAAAAATAAAATTGCGGTTCCGATACCAATCGCAACCACACTTTGAACACTTAATTTTTTTCTGTGCATATTTTAAACCTCATTTTATATGTAATTATGTAATTATTATAACAGCTCTACTTGTAAAAAATAATTAATTTTTTAATTATCATGTTTATAAGTCTTTAATAACAGCCTCTTTACTATCATTGTTCATTGTAGAAATGTTATTATTATATGTAAATAAAATATTTAGGGAGTGAATCAAATGCTTGCACAAGCTGACAATCCTAGCGTATTTACTAAATACCTTGAAGGATTTAAGTGGGATGAAATTCTACGCAACATCACTGACATTTTGATTGACTTAGTTTTAATTTCTATTTTCTTTTTAATTATAAGAGTAATTGGTAAAGCTATTATTAATCGTTTATTTAGTAACTATGCGAATAAGGAACATAGTAATATTTCATCTAATCGAATGAAAACCTTACATTCATTATCCATGAATGCTTATATTTATATGTTAGTATTCTTTTGGATTTATTCTGCATTAACTATTATTGGAATTCCAATTGGTACTCTATTAGCTGGTGCTGGATTATTCTCAGTGGCTATTGGTCTTGGTGCTCAAGGTCTTGCTAGTGATATCATTAATGGATTCTTTATTCTTTTTGAAAAACAAATTAATATTGGTGATTACGTAACCATTGGGGATGTAACTGGTACTGTTTCTGAATTAGGCTTAAGAACTACTAAAATTAGAAGTAATAATGATGCTTTGAATTTTATTCCTAATCGTAATATCACAAGTATCAGTAACATGTCTAAGGAACGCATGAAAGCTGAAATTAATATTCGTGTTAACCCTGATACACCAATTACCAAAGTTATTAATGTTATGAAGGATATCAACAAGGAATATGTTCCAAAAACTAAGGGTATCATTGATGATCCTCAATTATTAGGAACCGTTGATATGGGTGATGGTACCATCGCAGTTAAGGAATACATTCCAACAACTGATGAAACTAGATTCGATGTTCAATTCGAATTCTTACAATTATACCTAGAAGCAATTAAAGCTGCTGGGATTACATTACCCAATAATAAAGTTATTTCTGATATTTCAAAAGGATAATATAAACAAAAAGAATGCCTATCATAAGGCATTCTTTTTTATTTAATGGAATGACGAATATTATCTAAAACCTTTTGTTGTAACTCATTAAAATAATGTGATTTTAAATAGACTAAATTAGTCACGAACTTAGGCATATTATCATCTTCTAATTTCAATCTGACCACACTATCAGGATAATTAACGAACGAGTTAAAGAAACCAATTCCCACATCATTAGATATTAAATTCATAATATTATTGGTTTCATTAGATCGTAAAATAATATTGGGATGCATCCCATTCTTCTTAGTCAATTGGCGAAATGATTCATTTTGGACAAATCCTTGCTTAAATAAAATAAAATCTTCATGTTTTAAATCACTGAATTTAATTGATGATTGTTTTGCCAAATGATTATCTTTGGATACATAGACATAAAAAGGAATTTGGTCAATTTCTTCAGTTTCAATCCGAGCATCTTCCATCGGATTAATTGAGCCAATTAATGCTATATCTAATTCACCACTCTTTAATGCATCTAAAGTCGTTTCAGATCCATATTCAAAAGTATTAATGTTACCCAATAATTTTTCTTCCTTTAAATGTTGTGCAATTTTAGGGAAATATCTTGTTTCAATAATTGGTGGTAATCCAATTGAGATTTTATTTGATTTTAAGTTTTCAATATTTTGCTTAGCTACTTCAAAATGACGAATAATTGCTCGTGCATGTTTTAATAATTGTTTTCCACTATCAGTAACAATTAATTCCCCATGCGTACGATGTCTGATAATGAGCTTAGCATCCATTTCTTTTTCTAATCGTTTTAGCGCAAAAGTAATAGTTGGTTGACTAACATTAAATTCTTCTGCAACTTTTGAAAAAATTTTTATTTCTGTTAAGCTTATAAAATATTCGAGGTCTCTAGTATTCATTTTAACCACCTTTAATTATTGATATAACGGTATTCATTTTTTACATATAAATTATTTTTATTATAACACTAAGTTTTGACTATCAAAAAACTATGTATTATTATCAATGTATTAATTAAGAAAAGAGGTATGTACTATGACTATGGGATACAATATTTTAAATGACCCATTCAAGAATAAGGGTACTGCATTTACTAAAGAAGAACGTAAATCTTTAGGATTAGAAGGATTACTTCCTCCATATGTACAAACTTTACAAGAACAAGTAGATCAAACATACGCACAATTTCAATCAAAACCATCTGATTTAGAAAAACGTGTTTTCTTAATGCAAATTTTCAATGAAAACAGAGTTCTATTCTACAAACTATTTTCACAACACGTTGTAGAATTCATGCCAATTGTTTATGATCCAACAATTGCTGAAACTATTGAAAATTACAGTGAACTATTCGTTCAACCACAAAACGCAACTTTCTTATCAATTGATGATGATTTAGATACTATTAAAACTTCATTGAAAAATGCTTCAGCTGGTCGTGACATTCGTTTAATCGTTGTTACTGATGCTGAAGGTATTTTAGGAATTGGTGACTGGGCTACTAATGGTGTTGATATCGCTGTTGGTAAACTAATGGTTTACACTGCCGCTGCTGGCATTGATCCTAGCCAAGTACTTCCAGTTGTTTTAGATGCTGGTACTAATAACAAAGAACTATTAGACGACCCTATGTATCTAGGTAATCGTCATGAAAGAGTTTATGGCGAAAAATACCATAAATTTGTTGATACTTTTGTTGAAGATGCTGAAGAATTATTCCCAGAAATGTACTTACATTTTGAAGACTTTGGTCGTGGTAACGCTGCTGAAATTTTAGATCGTTACAAAGATAAATACACTGTTTTCAACGATGATATTCAAGGAACTGGAATCATTGTCTTAGCAGGTATTTTAGGTGCTCTAAATATTTCTGGTGAAAAAATGACCGACCAAGTTTACCTTTCATTTGGTGCTGGTACTGCTGGAACTGGAATTGTTTCTCGTGTTTATGATGAATTCATCCAACAAGGGATGGATCCAAAAGAAGCTAAAAAACACTTCTACTTAATAGATAAGCAAGGTCTACTATTTGATGATGACGAAACATTAACTCCTCAACAAAAACCATTCGCTCACAAACGTGATGAATTTGAAAATCCTGATGAATTAACAAATCTTGAAGCAGTTGTTAAAGCTGTTCACCCTACTATTTTGGTTGGTACATCCACTCAACCTGGTAGCTTTACTCAAGATATTATTAAAGAAATGGCTGCTCACACTGAACGTCCAATTATCTTCCCAATTTCTAACCCAACTAAGTTGGCAGAAGCTAAAGCTGAAGATTTACTAAAATGGACTGATGGAAAAGCATTAATCGGTACTGGTATTCCAGTTAAAGATGTTGAATACAATGGCACCACCTATCAAATTGGTCAAGCTAATAATGCATTAGTTTACCCAGGTCTAGGTTTAGGTGCAATTGCATCCACTGCAACTGTACTAGACGATGAAATGATTTCTGCAGCTGCCCACTCACTTGGTGGTATTGTTGACACTGACAAACCAGGTGCTGCTGTCTTACCTCCAGTATCTAAGTTGGATCAATTCTCAACTACTGTAGCTAAGGCTGTTGCCGATAGTGCTGTAAAACGTGATTTAACTCGTGAAAAGATTGATGACGTTGATAAAGCCATCGAAAATACTAAGTGGGATCCTGAATACTAGTAAGTATTAATTCTAAGATTATATTTAAAAATCCGCTGATTATTAATTAATCAGCGGATTTTTTATTGATTAATTTTAAAACTGGATAGCGATATTTATATCCTAAATTAGTTTTTAAAATTTTATATTTTTCAATCTTACAAAATAAAGAAGTTGTCCCATTAGGTAATCTATTATGATTTAAAATGATAAAATACAATTGATTATGATTATCAGAAACAGTTGCCTGTTTTGTGTTATCCTTAGTGAACTGTTGATTTACATAAACATTCTTTAAATTATAAGTTTGATTAATATATTTATTATTAGTTAAATCTTTATATGTAATATTCTTAGTGGGATTAATATCATGCGAATTTTTAAATTTTGCATGAAATAATAATCCAGCAAAATAAAATAATATAATTAATACTATTAACAACGTTAAAGTTATTTTTTTAAGTTTTATAAATATCATCCCTAGGTTAATTAAAATAAAAAAATATTTTTTGAAAGGAGTTAAATATCCTTAATTTAATCCATACTCATATTAGAGCAACGCTTGCTAAACATTTTACTGTAAATCATAGCATAAATCATGGATCTGGCAGCAATTTCAATAATCATCATGATCAACAAGCTAATATTATTGAAGCTATTATATTAATTATAATATTATTTTACTACTTAATTAAATTAAAAATGTATAGAACATTAGTAATAATGATACTATTAGTTTTATTAAGCCTATCTATGCTTCATTATTACGGGATATTATAAATGAATTATTATACAATATTAGTATATAAAATTATGAAAAGAGATGATTAATTCATGAAAATCAGTCAAAAAATAACCAACTTTTTTAATAAACATAGTCGGGTTCTAAAGGGTATATATATAATAGCAATTGTGATTTTAGTTGCTGTTGCTTTTAACTCAATTAGAAAACAAGTTGAATGGAACCAAATACTACACTCATTTGGTAGTTTAACAACTACCAAAATCGTTATGCTAATTACATTGGGATTATTATCGGTTGTTCCCATGGCAATCTATGACTACGAATATGTTAAACAAAGTCATAAACAATTTAAAGTATCAACTATTTTAGTCAACAGTTATGTAATCAACACAGTTACCAATTTAGCTGGTGGTGGTGGCCTAATTGGTGGCAGTTTAAGAACTTATTTATTTGGTAAAGTTAAAGATGTTAAACAAACAATTGTGCAAGTTTCACAAATTGCTTTATTTACTCTTACTGGATTATCAATGAATGCAATTATTGTGATTATCATGCATTTTTTCTTCCATATTAAATTAAACTTATTTTACTGGTTAGTTCTAATTGGATTTATTATTTATTTGATTACCTTAGTATTCTTTAGAGCTAAATCTTTAAGTCGTCATGACACTATTTTACTATTAACTGGATCATTCTTTGAATGGATTTGTTGTTTATCATTCTTTGTATCAATTGGTTTATTCTTAGATTATCATTTCAACATCCCATCTATTTACGCATTAGTTGCGATTGCTGGAATGATTGGAATTATTAGTTTTATTCCAGGGGGACTAGGAAGCTTTGATTCAATTATGGTTGCTGGAATGTCAACGAATGGCTTAAATGTTAATCAAGCATTGACTTGGCTAATTATTTATCGAGTAACTTATTATATTTTGCCCTTCTTAATAGGAATTACATTATATTTTGTTAAAGTTATTCATAATCAGTATATAAAAAAGGTCAGATCCTAAGATCTGGCCTTTTTGTTATTGATAGTAATGTTGTAGTGATATTTTTTCACTTGATCCTAAATGGTTTAAAAGTACAGATCCAATTGGAGAAGTAGAGAACATCACTAATCCACGATTTTTTTGACCATATAGATCATCAAAACCTAATGCATGGCCTAATTCATGAATAATAACATGATCTTTATTGTTATCTGAAGCTTTGGCTATTCCTGAATATAGTACAATGTCACTTTTTGAAATATAATTCATTTTAGTTCCATCTGCTAATGCAGTTGATGAATCATAATCTACATAATTATTAGTATCTCCTAAATTACCTTTTTCGTAATCTGGATTGTTAGCGTCTTCTTTTGCGTTAGAGTTTCCATGAACATCAACTGTTGCTGATGAATCATCGACCATTTTAAATTTAATTACGTCCAATTTATTCCAAGCTGCAACTGCATTTTTAAAGTTATTCTTTAAGTTGGAATTCCCATCATATTTTACATGAATAGTTCCATCATCGTTAATTTTTTGTTTAATATTTAAACCTGTGTTGTTATCTTTTATAAAAGGTAATAAATGAGTTTTTGGATACTTAGCATTGACCTCGCTAACAAAGTCTACCGATCCATCTTTTTTAACAAATTCATAATAATTAAAATTTTTATCCTTACCAGCAGATATCTTTTTAACAATTGATTGTTGTTTAGAACTTGCCAGGGTATTTTGTGTCATGCTGTAAATTGATGTAAAAGTCAAAAATGCGATACCTAATAGTGCTAATAAGTTTTTCTTCATATATTCCTCCATCTAGCTAATAGTTACAATAATTATTTAGTTATCAATGTTTGAAATATACTACACTATTAATTTATATAGTACAAGACATTTTTGAAATAAAATATTTTTATTAAGATATATTTTCATTAAACATTAAAGCTATACAAGCAAGATTACTTGTATAGCTTTAATGTTTAATATTATTTAGTTATTCAAAAAACGTTTTGTAAAAACAATTTATAAATTAATCAAAGGTTACAAAATCAAACAATAGTTGCAAACTATACTAGACAAAGAATTTCTTTGCAAGTTTTCATAAAAAAAGAGAAACTACTTATTAAAGTAGTTCCTCTTCTAATGTTATTTTAATATTATTTCATTGCTGGTAAGTGAATCGTAGTTTTACCATCATTTACTTGCAGTAAAACTAATACCCAACGTTTAGCTAATGATGAAATTTTGTTTAGATCTGAAAGCTTAACATTTTTTACTTGTTTTGTTGCTTCAGAAAACATTTTATTACGTTCTTTGGCTGATGTATTTTTAAATTCAGGGTTTGATTTCATTGATTTTTCCATTTCACTTCTGAATTGTTTTTTACTCATCTTATCATTTAGCATTGCTAACAAGCCAGATTTAGTTTCTCTACCAGACTTAGTTTCAGCTTTATAGTTCTTAACTGTTGGTAATAAATCTTTCTTAAAAAAGCTACTGAAATTATAAATTTCATCGGCAAACGCTGCAGTTGTTTTATTATTATGATTATGTTTAACGACTTTAACAGCATGTGATTTTTTTGCGTTTGCATTAACATTATTAATATTTGCACTAAAAGCAATTGGTAATAATAATGAAATTACAGCTAATCCTTTAAATAATTTTGACTTAACACTCATATATAATCACCTCATAATTAATATATTATTAACAATAACATAAATAATTAAAATTCCAATAGAATAAAAAAAGACTATCCGAAATATTCAGATAGCCTTTCCTATTAATCAGCTTTATCAGCGCTAATTACTACTTTACCATCTTGCATATCAGCATCTAAGTGCTTAATATCTTCATGGTCTAAGTAGAAGTCAGTAATCTTATCTCTGATTTCTTGTTCAACAACTCGACGTAATGGACGAGCTCCCATTGCTTCATCATATCCTTGATCAATTAAGTAATCCTTAACTGGTTCAGATACTTTTACATCCATATTCTTCTTAGCTAATGTCTTGTTAACATCATCTAACATCAAGTTAACAATTTCTTTCAAGTTATCTTTAGATAGATGTGAGAATTCAACAATGGCATTGAAACGGTTTAAGAATTCAGGACGGAAGTATGGTGCCAAACGATCCATTAACTTCTTATCTTTGTTGTCATCACCAGTAACACTTTCATTACCAAATCCAGCATTAGAAGTAGCGATTACAACGGTATTCTTGAAGTTAACAACGTTACCTTGGCCATCAGTTAAACGACCGTCATCTAATACTTGTAGCAACAATGTTAATACTTGTGGGTTAGCCTTTTCAATTTCATCTAATAACACAATTGAATAAGGATTACGACGTACTTTTTCAGTTAAAGTATTGTTATTATCGTTGTATCCAACATAACCAGCAGATGCACCAATTAATTTAGACACAGCAGTTGGATCGGAATATTCAGACATATCTAATCTAATAATATTATCTTTATTACCAAACATGTCTAAAGCTAATTGTTTTGCCAATTCAGTTTTACCAACTCCAGTTGGTCCAACAAATAAGAACGAACCAATTGGACGATTACCTTCATCAAAACCAGCACGGTTACGACGAATGGCACGAGAAACAGCAGCAACTGCTTCATCTTGACCAATAACCTTACCTTTTAGACGACTACCCATATTCTTCAAGTGCTCAATATCATTATTACTCATCTTAGCAACTGGAACCCCAGTTAATCTTTCAACAGATTGAGCAACATCATTAATAGTTGCAGTGACTTTCTTAGCATCACTCTTGTTATCTAATTGCTTGTTGAGTTCATCAATTTTGTTTTTATGATTCAAAGCAGCTTCGTAGTCTTCTTTATCTGCAGCAGCTTGTTGAGCTTTCTTTTCAGTTTCAATTTGATCTTCTACTTGTTTCTGATCTAAAACTGGATGTTGAGCTGCCAAGTGTGCAGCAGTCATATCAACTAAATCAATAGCTTTATCAGGTAAGCTACGTTGTGGAATATATTGAACTGAATAATCCACAGCAGCTTTCAAAACATCATCGGGTAATACTACATTGTGATGTGTTTCGTATAGTTTACGAACGCCCTTCAAGATAGCTAATGTCGTTTCGGCTGAAGGAGCGTTAATCTTAACTTCATTAAAACGACGTGACAATGCAGCATCTTTCATGATGGTATTACGATATTCATCTTGAGTAGTGGCACCAATAACGGTAAAGTCACCACGAGATAATGCTGGCTTAATGATGTCAGCTAATCCTTTAGAACCACTTTCATCACCAGAATTACCAGCACCTAAAATTTGATGAATTTCATCAAAGAATAGGATTACATTTTTCTTTGCTTTTACTTCTTTAATTAAGTTTTGAATGTTTTCTTCAAAACTACCACGGTATTGAGTTCCAGCTTCAAGTCCAGAAATATCAACACTGATAATTTCCTTATTCTTGATAGCTGCTGGAACATCACCCTTAGCAATTGCTTGAGCTAAGCCCTCAACAACAGCAGTTTTACCAACACCAGCATCACCAACTAGCACTGGGTTATTTTTAATTCTTCTTGATAAGACTTCGGCAGCTTCTTGAATTTCTTTATCTCTGCCGATGACAGGATCTAATTTCCCATCACGAGCTTCTTTAGTTAAGTTACGACCTAGTTTATCAAGAATGCTCTTACCATTATTACCTTGCTTTTGTTGTGGATTCATCTGACCATTTTGGAGTTGACCAGATTGTCTTAATTGTTCTAATTGCTCTGGGGTGACCTCCTGACCGTTAACCATGTAGCGACGTTGTGAGTTTGAACTCCCAGTATCACCTAAGAATTGATTGAAAATTTTATCAAAATCATCATTGAATGGATTGAATGGATCTCTAGCCATAGTACATCCCTCGCTTTTCTTTATTATTTAGTTTTTATTGATGGAGAAAGTTTCTTTATTTATTCATTCCCTTTCTTCATTACAACTATACTATAGCATCTATTTTACATAATACAAGTAATTTACTGACCTTTTTTGACCTTTATTTTATAAAAGTCCGCCTATCCTTTTCATAGCAAGGGATACAAAGGTCAAATTTTTTCAAAATATTTTGACTATGTGAACAATAATGACATTTAATCTTAATTAACTGTTTTTATAATAGATAAAATATACTTTTAAATAATTTTCTGTTATTATATTTAATATACAATGTTATAAAACATTACATACTAAAGGAGATTGTGCAGATGAAAAGACATTCATTAGCCATCCGCTGCATCTTAGCAATGGCTTGTGGTCTTATCATTGCGTTAAGTTTGTTTGCGGCACCTACTAAAACACATGCTGCTGAAAAAACTTATGAAATTGGAACAGATGTTACTTTTCCACCATTTGAATACGCAAATGATAACAATAAATATGTAGGTATTGATATGGATCTCATTAGATCTATCGCTAAAGATCAGCATTTTAATGTTGATATTAAACCATTAGGTTTTAATGCTGCAATTCAGGCGGTCCAAGCTGGACAAGCTGATGGAGTTTTAGCTGGAATGTCAGTTACTCCTGAGCGTAAAGGTACCTTCGATTTTTCAAATCCATACTATAATTCTGGAGTCGTAATGGGAGTCGCTCAAAATAATAACAGTACTAAAAATCTTAATGATTTAAGAGGTAAGACTGTTGCTGTGAAAACTGGTACTACTGGTGCCCAATATGCCCAATCAATTCAAAAGAAATATGGCTTCAAAATCTCTACTTTTGATGATTCCAATAACGTTTATGAAGATGTTATGACTGGTAATTCAATCGCATGTTTTGATGATCAACCAGTACTTAAATATGGTATTAATCAAGGCACTCAATTAAAGATTGTTACTAAACCTGCTGCTGGAACACCAATTGGTTTTGGAGTTAAAAAAGGTCAAAACCAAGAATTATTGAAGAAGTTCAATACTGGTTTAGCCAACTTGAAGAAAAATGGCCAATATAAAAAGATTTTAGACAAATACTTAAATGCTAAAAAGAGTACGACTGATAACCATTCATTCTTTGGTATTTTAAATCAAAACAAAGTCTTCTTATGGCAAGGATTCTTACAAACATTATGGTTAACGATTGTTTCAATCGTCTTTGCTACTATTATTGGAGTATTCTTTGGATTATTAGGAGTGCTTCCAATGAAATTCTTCCAAGGATTATCAACTACTTTCATTTATGTATTTAGAGGACTTCCATTAATTGTTTTAGCATTATTCATTTATACTGGAATTCCTACATTAATTGGTACTAAGATTCCTGCTTTCACTGCCGGAGTTATTACGTTGATGTTGGATGAAGGTGCTTATATTGCAGCCTTCGTTAAAGGTGGAATTCAATCCGTTGAAAAAGGTCAAATGGAAGCAGCTCGTAGTTTAGGTTTACCATTCGGTAAAGCTATGCGTAAGGTTGTCTTACCACAAGGAATTAAGTTAATCGTGCCATCATTCATTAACCAATTCATTATTACATTGAAAGATACTTCGATTCTTTCTGTAATTGGAATTATTGAACTTACCCAAACTGGTAAGATCATCATCGCTAGAAACTTAGAAGGATTTAAAGTTTGGGCAATGGTTGCATTAATTTACTTAATCGTAATCACCCTACTAACTTGGCTTTCTAATTGGGGTAAAAGGAGGACTAAAATTTGAGTAAAATAAAAGTAACTGACCTATATAAACAATATGGCGATAACCATGTTTTAAAAGGCATTAATCTGGAAGTTAAAGATAACGAAGTGGTTGTTGTAATCGGTCCTTCTGGTTCTGGTAAAAGTACCCTTTTGCGTTCACTAAACAAATTAGAAGAACCTACTTCTGGTTCCATCGTTGTTCATGGTGAAGATATTGCCAAGAAAAATGCTAATATTGATAAAATTCGTGAACAAATTGGGATGGTATTCCAACATTTCAATTTATTCCATAACTTAGATGTTGGCAAAAATATTATGTTAGCTCCAGTTGAACTAGGTAAATTAAATAAACAAGATGCTGAAAAACAAGCTAAAAAGCTACTAAAAGTAGTTGGTTTGGAAAATAAATTTAATGCTTCCGTTGATTCACTATCAGGTGGTCAACAACAAAGAATTGCGATTGCTCGTGCTTTGGCAATGAATCCTGACATTATGTTGTTTGATGAACCTACTTCTGCCCTTGATCCAGAAATGGTTGGGGATGTGCTTCAAGTTATGAAAGACTTGGCTAAAGAAGGAATGACTATGGTAGTGGTTACTCATGAAATGGGCTTCGCTAAAGAAGTTGCCGATCGAGTAGTCTTTGTCGATGAAGGTAAAATCATGGAACAAGGAACTCCTGATGATATCTTCAATCATCCAAAGAATCCACGCTTAAAAGAATTCCTCTCAAAGATTTTAGCTGTTTAAAATATATGATAATCAAAAAGAGTTCGATATTGAATGTATCGAACTCTTTTTTACGTTTTAATAATTTGTATCATTATATTGTTAATATATTAATCATTATTTACCAGGATTTGATGGGGTTGCTGCACCTAAATTCCAGTTCAAAGTTGTACTGTAAGTATTAGTTGTATTAGGAGCTTGAGGCAAGGATTTATCAGTTACATGCATTGTTGGGTTTGTAGCAATTTTTAAAGAAGTCCCCTTTCCTTCAGCGATACCAGTATTATTAAATAATTGAGTACCATTTTGTTTACCATCTAAAGTAACAATCTTATCACCCAAATTAATTACAGCATTGGCTTTTTTACCATTTGTACTATTGGTCAATGGTTCTCCACTTACACTCAGTGACCAGTTTTTAAATTGATCAGTTCCAGTAAAATTATCAAAATTAGCAGTAACATCACCACTAGATATTGAGACAGGAGCATTAACATTACCATCTTGTCTAATGTCTAAATTGCCAGGATGAATACCATTTACACTTTTCATAGAAAGAGGCCCAGTAGTAGAAGTATTTTGAATATCGTCACTTGGATGGTTATTAACAACTGGATTTTTATCATCCGCATGAGTATTAAATCCTAACATTGCTAAACCTAAGGCACACAAAGAAACTAATGAAACATTTATAAGCTTATTTATTTTCATAAAAATATCCTCCAATTAGAATTATTAAATAATTGATATTGTTTAGGATTATTGGTCGAAAATAAATCAATTAAGTTTTTACACTGACAGTATAGTTCTTTTCAAAAAAAGTTGTGTTTCATTAAAGCCTTAGATTATGTAACATTAGAAATATTTTTATTATAGAGGCTTATTTTATGGTAAATACAAGCTGATGCACAAGGAAAAATAAGTTATATAAAAGTTTGCTAAAATTTTGGTAACTATAATAATAAAAAGCTAATAAAATAATAACATTAATTCATCAAAAAACGCTCGATATCATATATCGAACGTTTTTCTTGCGTATTTATTTAAACATTACTTTCTTTTCTTATTATGGAAATAAATAATTGAAATCACTACAATAATCAATACTAAAATTGCAATGATTATTCCCATAATCCACATCCAAATGTCATTATTGTTAGCATTGGTGGCATTTTTATTATCTTCATAAGCTTTAGAAATACTCATATGAAAATGCTTAACGTATTTCCAGAAATGATCGCCCCAATAGACTTTACTTACAAAAACATAATCACCTGATTTAAAGGACTTGTTAGTAGGTAATAACATGTTAAAGCTAGTATTAGGTGCAATTGAACCATTTTTCTTCTTGTTAGAATATAATGGCTTATCACGATTGCTGTAACCATCAGCAGTGTAAACTGCATTATCAGCTTCAACACCAGTCATTAAAACTGGTTGATTATTTTGAAAATGCATGTAAAAAGTATTAATCCCGTTAATAACTTTTCCATCGGCTTTGATAGCATTCAAACGAGGTTTAGCTTTCGATCCTTGATGGATAACTACAGGAATAACATAAGAATAAGCATTGTTAATCTTAACATTCCCCTTGTTACCACTACTTTCAGGATCACTAGTGAAAGTTAAACTTCCTAGAACAGTCCCATTAAAATCTGATGCTGGTGCTTTAATATTAAAAGTAGTTGTCACATCCGACTTAGCTGGAACTGAAATATCATGCTTATCACCATCGGTTGTTAGTTTACTCAATGGATAACGCATACTGGAATCAAACTTAGTAACATCATTAGATGCATAGTTCACATCCATGCCATCATTGGTCAATGCAGTGTTAGCTTTCGCATGGACAGTCATCTTGCTGTCACCACTGTTAGTAAGCTTGACCTTTAGTTGATGGGTTTGATCGGGCTGTGATTTAAGGTTGAAGTATGAGCTGTTTTCATTTTCTGGTTGTACCGGACTGGCAGAGAAACTAAAACCAGCAGCATGAACATTAATACTAAATATGGAAAAGAAGAATAATAAACATATCAACAAAAAAGAAATATTAAATAATTTGTTATTAAGCTTCGTAAAAAAGGCTCCTTCAAATTTGAATATATTTTAAAAAATAATTGGTAGGTGTTCCCTATTTAAAAATATCAATTAGGATTTAATAATTACATTATAATACTAATACATTTAGTTTATAATTATATAATATTATTGTTATTGTAAATGAGAAATATTATTATTACAATTTAATTTTTAATACGAAAAGCTAGGCACTAAAGGAAACTTTACTAATTAAAAAAATATAACATTAAACTTTTATATAATTTCAATAATAATTATTATATTTTGATAAAAAATAGTCCCAGCAGGCTAAATAGCTTACTGGGACTCCAAAATATTTACGATTAATTTATCTTTTGCACAAATGCAAATACATCGGTAGCAACTGCGTTATTAAGATCAAAGTCATCTTTAATCTTATCAACAGCATCTTTATCATCAGATTGGTTTTGAATAATCTTATTGACCTTCAAAACATTCTCCTTGTCGTTAAGAAAATCAGTCAAAATACGACGTTCTCTGACCTCTTTAACGACAGCATATACAACGAATACAACTAATAAAACAGCTAGTATATTCCACATATTATTTAAAAATCACTCCTATATTTATTATTATATATTATATAAGAAGATAAATAAAGTCGTCCATTTCCTTAATTAATTCATAAAAAACAGGATTTACGTTAAATATCAAACGTAAATCCTGTTTTTGTAGAGACTTATGTCACAGCCCCTATTTTTATCTTATTTAAGATTTTGGTAATCAATACTATATGCATTTACTGCTTTCATAGCTTGCACAATATCGTCATCCGAAACTTCAAATGGCATTTCACCCATCGTATCATTACTAGAATTAGCAGCATGAGCAACTTTTAACAACTCGTCATCCTTAATATTTGGAATTCTTAAATCTTTAAATGTTGTTGGTAAACCAATCTGAAGTTCAAAATCCAAGAACTTATCAAATCTTTTTATATCAACGCCTTCAAGAAATAATTGTGTTAAAGTTCCAAAAGCGACTTTTTCACCATGCATCATTTTGCTAATATCACCATGTAATACTGTCATCCCATTATAAATTGCATGAGCCGCAGCTAATCCACCACTTTCAAAGCCTAATCCACTCATTAAGATATTAGCTTCAATAACGTTATCCAAAGCTTTACTATCGATACCATTTTTTACTGAAATCAAAGCCTCTTTACCATATTTAAATAACGTTTCTTGACATTTTTGAGCGATAGCATTACCTACCAAGGTCTGTTTTCCACCCAGTGTAGTATTCCCATCATGTTTAACAACTGCTTGCGCTTCAACATTTGTGGCAAGTGCATCTCCAATTCCAGATGCTAGAAAACGAACTGGAGCTTTAGCCACTAATGTAGTATCCACTAATACCAAATCAGGATTTTTATCGTAAAACAAATATTTTGAAAATGAACCATCAGAATGATAAATTACTGATAAACGTGAACATGGAGCATCTGTAGATGCTAAACTTGGTAAAATAGCTACTTTAGTTTTCAACTTGTTAGCGATGGCTTTAGCTGTATCTAAAGTTTTACCACCACCTAGGCCAATAATCATGTCGGCCTTAAAATCTTTACCTATCTTAACAATTCGTTTTATCTCATCCATAGAAGATTCACCATTAAAGGTTACCGGCTGAACTTCAAAACCACTGTCTTTTAAATATTGATTATATTCATTACCTATAATTTTTAAAGCATTAGGACCCGCTAAAGTTAATGCACGTTTTCCTAATCTTTTAATATACTTTTTACTTTTAAGTAAAATACCTTTTCCTTGAACATAAGATGAAGGACTAGCATATATTTTTGCCATTTTTAAACAACCCCTTAATTACTTAAAATCACAACTATTTAGTAATACTAATTAATTTTTGATTTACAAATGATTTAATCCCATTAGGTCCTAATTCACGCCCATAACCAGAACGTTTAATTCCACCAAAAGGTAGTTCAGGATAAGCAACTTGAGTAATTCCATTGATGAATACCATTCCGGTATCAATTTTTGAGGCCATTTTAGCAGCTCTCTTATGATCTTTAGCCACAATAGAACCACCTAAACCATAATTGGAATCATTAGCAACTCTAATTGCATCTTCATCATCATCAGCTACATAAAATTGGGCAACTGGGCCAAAAAATTCTTCATGATATGCTGGATTATCTTGTGAAATATTTGACAAAATAGTTGGATTATAGAAATCACCATCTAAATCTGGAATACCTCCACCATATTCTAATTTAGCACCATTCTTAACGGCTTCGTTAACTTGTTCATCTAATTTAGCTTGAGCACCTTTTGATGACAATGGAGCTAAAGTAGTATTTTTATCCATTGGATCACCTGGCTTGTATTTAGCAAATTCAGATTTCAAAGCGTCCATAAATTCACTGGCAATAGACTTTTCAACAATATAACGTTTAGATGAAACACATACTTGACCTGCATTCCATAATCGAGCATAAGCAGCTAATTTAGCGGCTTTCTTCACATCTACGTTGTCTAAAACAACCATAACGTCATTACCGCCTAATTCCATGGTACTCTTCTTTAAGTTCTTACCGGCTTCAGCAGCAATATGTGTACCAGCTTTTTCAGATCCGGTTAAAGCTACTCCTTGGACTCTTTTATCGGCAATAATTTTAGCAATTTGATCATGACTAACAAATAAATTTTGATATGCAGCTTCAGGTGCCCCAGATTTTTTAATAATATTTTCAAATGCTAACGCACAACCTGGACAGTTACTAGCATGTTTTACCATAACTGGATTACCAACCATAAAATTAGGTGCAAAAACACGCATCAATTGGTAATATGGAAAGTTCCATGGTTCAACACACATAATAATGCCAACAGGATCATTTTCAATCCATGAATTGCCTGCGCCAGTTAATAATGGCTTAGGTTCCAAGAATTTTTCACCGTTATCTGCATAATATTTAGCAATTGATGCACTTAATTTCACTTCAGCTACCGCCTCAGTATATAACTTTCCCATATCTTGTACGATAGTTTTAGCCAAACTATCACAGTTTTTCAACATTAATTTAGATACATTTTCCAAATAATTTTTTCTTGAGGCAACCGGTTCATTCTTCCAAGACTGATATAATGTTCCAGCCTTATTTAAAGCTTCATCAACATCTTCATCACTCATTGAATCATATTTTTTAACAACCTTGTTTGTATATGGATAAGTAGTAACGTAAGCCATAATTCTAACCCCCACAAAAATTAATTTGTCAGCATTAATGAAAGCGCTTTATCAACTTGACAAGTAAATAATAGTTCTAGATTAAATAATAAGCAAGTGAAAAGATTAACAAAGTTATAAAGTTATCATAATTAATATGCTAAATATTTAGATATTAAGGTTGGCCTTAAAGATATTAAATAAGTTATTAAAAATGGTCTAGGGCAACATACACAAGAGATGAACTATAATCCTAAGAGTAATAGCTTATACTTTATCTCTGATGGTGAAATTACATCGGTTTCCGTTGAAAAATATTCTTTGACTATTTTTTCTTTAAATCAAAACTAAATTTTGTCATATAAAAACCCCTAAAGTATTGTTTCACTTTAAGGATTCACTTCACCTTCATTAATTTTTGCATGATATACTAACAATAAAATAATAAATAAGAGGATAAAATTATGAATAATATGCAAACCATTAAAAAAGCTGAACAACTAGCAGACCAAAACAACTTTAAAAATTCCTTACAAGAATTAAGAAAGTTACCAGAAATTTCACTTAATGAATATGTTAATAAAATAAAGATTAGTAAAAAGCCTAGTAAAGATAAAAATAATGATATTAATCAAACCAGAAAATTAAATGGTAAGTTATCCACAATTGATTATTTAGACTATGATAATTTATTGGATGCTTTATTAGTAAACATCGCTAGTCTAATCGATGATGATAAATGTGACTTAGATAATAATATTATCAGCAATCTTAATAATGAAGATCTAGATAATGCTAATAATGTTATTCACGAATTTTTGTATGACACTGATATTGATTTTAAGCCTTTAACAACGAAGCAAATTACGATTAATATTTTGCGAGATAATGTAGCTAATGAAGATATGATCATTAACAATGTTTATTCATTTGATGCTTTCGATATTCACAATGTCAGTAAAGATGAGTTTCAACAACATGTGAAAAAGATAAAAGACACTTATAAAAAATTATAAATAAAAACCACCCTTAAAAATTAATAAGGCTGGCTACGATAATTTAAATTATTGGTTATTATGTAAACTGTTCATTTGTTATTGATTAAATTTCGTGTTTTTTATATTTAATGAATATATCCAGACTTTCACCTAATTTTAAGTCAAAATGTTTTCTTAAATTTTTAACCTTTACGGCATCTTCTTGATTAGTTGATAATATTTGCATAATGGCTTGTTTGTTTTCATCATTTTGTAAAATCTTTTCTACTAAATGCTTAGATTTATGTTCATTTTTGAAATAAACAATGCCATCTATAATCGTAAATATAAAAACTATCGTCGTGAATATCCGCCAAAACATACAAATCATCCCTATAATTAATTTATCTATATTATACCAATAAAAATAGGCCATCAATCACTAATGTATGATTGATGGCCTATTAAATTAATTTTTAAAAACTAAAATTTCCGGTTTCTTAGTTACATATTCTCCAATATGATTTTTAAAGTTCAATAGATGATCAGTTTTTGAGTGTGCATCTAAAGCAGCTTGACTTTCCCAATGTTCCAAAATCAAATATTGGTTTTCATCATTAACATCTTGATAATGAGCATATGATAAATTACCTTTATCTTTCAAAGATTTGTTCACTAAATCATCAATGAATGATAAATATTCAGCACGCTTATTAGGATCGATTGTAAGTCTAACATTATTAGTAATCATTAATTAAAACTCCTTAAATATATTAATTGTTTAAGTAATATAATCCCTAACCTAATAAATTTCAAACATTTGGAATTAATGCGAAATGATTTCCTTATTTAACATTAATAGTGTATAATTACAACTCAAGCTCAATTAGTGATGGATTCAAAATTGAACTCACTGAATAGCGCCAAGTATGGTCGCTATAGCATACACTTTAACTTAATAAAAATATTCTAACTTAATTAAAAGTTTAGACTGGAATACCCTTAGACAGAACCATCCGTGAAAAATAACATTGTTTATATGCATAGAGCGTGATGACTGCTTTGGTTCATATTACTGGAACGGCTTTACAATCAAAGAAAAATAAATAATAAAAGAGATAAAAATCTAAAAAGCTATAATGATCATAACAGAGTAAAAGACTTGCTTATCAGCAAGTCTTTTTATTTTATCTAAAGTAACAATTTTGAAACATATTCTTAATTTGTATTAAAAAATAACTAGGACTATTATTTATTATGAATAAACTATTAGGAGAAAAGTTATGATTTCAAATAAAAAATCAATTTTAAGATTAAATATATCGATATTATTTGCTTTATTATTGTTTTTTAGTGCTGATGCTAATTTAGTCCATGCAAAATACAAAGGGCATCATCAAACCCCTACTGAACTACGTGGAAATTGGTACGCATGGGACAAACACAAAAAGAAATTTAATCATATGCATATCTATAAATACTCGATTTATCTAAATCAAAAGAAGCTTTATGTTAAACATCATAAAAATTATATGTATGTTACTAGATATAAAAAAGGTAGTTCTCGCTATGGAAATCAACATGGCTTTGGTGGTACCAATTACACATTTCGTAAAAGTTTCACAATGGGAGATGCCAAAGCATACTGGTTATCACGGCGTAAAGTTAATGGTAGACGAGTCCTAAAAACATATAAAAATTCATTAGGCTTCAATATATATAATAGAAAAAAGATTAAACATGACTATGCATATAATTACACCAAGTACAATTATATGAGTAAGATTGGTCGATAAGCCGCCAAATGTAGTAATTAAATATTAAACCGCCTTAAAAAGTTAGTTTTAAAGGCTAACCTTTTAAAGCGGTCTTTTATTTATTATGAGGTAATAGTTTGAATTATTTTGTTAATCCAGTTACTGTTAGCTAAGCATACTAGTTGTATGTATATAATTTTTTACGTCTCAATATACTAACCAGACCAATTAGCAAGCAGTCAGCAAGCTGTTTGCTTTTTTATTTGTCATTCTTTTTATTAGCGTAATGAATGCCAATACAAAAAGCAATAAAGATAACGATCAATAATGTGTATTGACCAACAGTTTCCCAATCCACATCATCGCCACCTAATAAATTAAACATCGCAATACAACATAGAATGAAGAAGATTAATTTCCACATTCTAAAAATCAAACCAATCCCATTACCGAAAAATGATAGTAGTTTTAAGAAATCCATATGTATCCTCCAAGATTAGTTTATAAAAATTAAGTAAGAAATGTTATTAGTGCATAGCCAAAAAAGAATAATAAAATTATAGAAATAATTATTCGCATTAGTTTCCTCCTTGCTTATATATTGAAAATCAATTATCTAGCCATTGAAATTCCTGATAAAACCAGCATAAATAAAAGTAACCCTGTTAGTATACATATTGCAATAGAAATTTTTCTAAACCTTGTTTTGAAGAAAGATATGATCAAAAACAAAATAAATATGGGAAAAATGATTAGGGTCATGTTAACGCTCCTTAGTATTAAGATAAATTTTTTTCCTGCGCATGCGGGATATACAGATCTACTAGGAACTCACGAAATTAATGCCAAGAATCACTCCCGCGCATGCGGGATATACGATTAAATCATCATAGTTTACTTTGTCCTTATAGAATCACTCCCGCGCATGCGGGATATACTGATCAAAGGTGTATCCGTTCATAATCAGCCAAGAATCACTCCCGCGCATGCGGGATATACTAATGCAAAATAGGGGACTTAAAACTTCGTAAAGAATCACTCCCGCGCATGCGGGATATACAAAAAACCGTTAGAAGGCATAAGAAAGATGCCAGAATCACTCCCGCGCATGCGGGATATACTTGGACTATTCCATCTGGTGGACCAACGATTGAGAATCACTCCCGCGCATGCGGGATATACAGTTTTAAATAAGGTTAAAACTATGGCTGTTGAGAATCACTCCCGCGCATGCGGGATATACTATATTCAAAAATAAGGAGGAATAAGATGTCTAGAATCACTCCCGCGCATGCGGGATATACTTCTTAGCCCACTCGAAGAACACATCAGATGAAGAATCACTCCCGCGCATGCGGGATATACAGAATCTAATGATAAACCAGTCATATATGATAAGAATCACTCCCGCGCATGCGGGATATACGAACTCGAACATTGGCTGTCGCTTGAATATTAAGAATCACTCCCGCGCATGCGGGATATACACCAGATCATTAGCATTGTTTTTATCAGCACCAGAATCACTCCCGCGCATGCGGGATATACAAGTTTTGGTTAGCTTACGATTTAGTACAACTAGAATCACTCCCGCGCATGCGGGATATACACAAAATGAATCTCACGTTGTATAATGAACCTAGAATCACTCCCGCGCATGCGGGATATACAATTAAATGTTTAATCAAATGGTAATAGATGGAGAATCACTCCCGCGCATGCGGGATATACCTAATGTGGCTAAAGAAATTGAAAAGAAGACTAGAATCACTCCCGCGCATGCGGGATATACGTTATTGATGTTACGACATCATCAATGGAAGCAGAATCACTCCCGCGCATGCGGGATATACTTTAATTGTTCACCAACGTTAAGCATTTTTTTAGAATCACTCCCGCGCATGCGGGATATACCAAAGGCAGCAAGCGCAAGCAGCAATTGCTAAAGAATCACTCCCGCGCATGCGGGATATACGCGTAGGTGTTAGCTGAACCAATGCCTTGTGCAGAATCACTCCCGCGCATGCGGGATATACGGTGATAAATATTGGAAAGAAAGCATTTACGAAGAGTCACTCCCGCGCATGCGGGATATACTTATAGCATCATAACAGTCTTTTGCATCTTTTAGAGTCACTCCCGCGCATGCGGGATATACTCTTAATTCATTAATATTTTTCGTATCATTGTAGAGTCACTCCCGCGCATGCGGGATATACTATCGTATCAAATTTTCAAAAAGTTCAAACTAAGAGTCACTCCCGCGCATGCGGGATATACTAAGTAATTTCTATTCGTGCATTATCACTAATAGAGTCACTCCCGCGCATGCGGGATATACGGATAGATAACTCTTTTAATTTCAAAAGAACAAGAGTCACTCCCGCGCATGCGGGATATACCTAAAACTGCGAATGCTCTTGCTAAAGGAATTAGAGTCACTCCCGCGCATGCGGGATATACCATTACAGTATTTGCTATCATTTCTTCAAGTAAGAGTCACTCCCGCGCATGCGGGATATACACTTGGAAAATGCCTATAGATCAAGACTTCTTTTTTATTTTCCTGGAAAATCCATTCACTTTTATTGATAATAATTTAATTAATTTACAATCAAGAAGAGCCCGATGAGGTACTTCATCAAAAATTTCATAATCATGTAGAACTGTTTCTAGCTTATAATTATTTAAAAACATTTTTTCTTTTTTGACTAACGGAATAATATCTACAATATTATTATTTAAAGGTTCCAAACCAAATTTCTTTAAATTATAATTCAAGAAGTCGATATCAAAATTAATATTATATCCAGTTAAAACTTTATTGCTAATAAATGCTTTGAAATCTTTAAGGATTAAAAACAATTCTTCGCCATGTTCGTTTAATATTTTGTCATTTAAACCTGTTAAATTTTTAATTTTAGATGGTAATAAAGAATCATTTTTGATTAAATGATCAAAATATTCTTCACCATTTTTAGAAACTTTTAAGGCTCCAATTTCAATTATATTATTATCCTTAAAATTTAATCCATCTGTTTCTAAATCTATGAAAATATATTCAGGAATATTATTATTTTTCATCTTGCTTTTATTGATCTTTTTTATTTTAGATATTTTTGAAGCTTTACTAAAGCCTGATTTTAGCTCTAAACTATTTTTATCATTATTAGGAATTTTAACTAAAGGAATTCCTTCATAATTAACTATTTCACGATAAGTATGATAAGTTTTAAAATTATATCCAAGTTCATTTCTACTGGCATAGCTAATAGTGGCTTGACCTTTACCAACATTTTGAGTAATTCTTTCCCATAAATTTGAACGTACTTTAGAATTAAAATTACCTACATAAACACCGGTAGAAATTTCCTGCATCCACTTTGTTAAATCTCCTCTTAAAGAAGGAGGTACTTTAGTCAATGTTATAACAGTCATTGGCATATTAATTTAATCTCCATTAATTATATTCATGATAAGATACTCCATGTTTAACCAGTTGTTCCTTATCATCCCACAAACTAATAATTTCAGAATTCAGCATTTCATTTTCTTTAACATCAAGTAAATATTGAATGTCTTTAACTATCTGCTTAATAATTTTACCATCTACAAATGCATCACGAACTTTTAAACGAGTAATTCTGCCAATATCATCACTAGCAGATGCATTAGATGCAATTTCAAAAGAAATAGGAATTGTAACTTCAGCTTTATATAAATCAGCAATATCATAAATTAAAGATAAATCATGCCCTGTGTGAACAAAACCTAATCCTGGAGATAATCCTAATCCAGCAATAATACTGTAAACTAATCCATATAATGCAGTATGAGCAGCTGATAATGCTTTATTAATTGTGTTCCCATTTTCAAAATTTTCATGATCATAAGTACGTCCATGCCAAGGAACGCCAAAATCATGAGATAAATTCCGATAAATTCCACGAACTCTTGATCCTTCACGACCACGTAATTGTTGCATAGTTAATCCACTTACATCCTCATCAAAACGCATTTGATACATTTTTCTTGCAACCTGTAACCTAGTTCTAGTATTAGAAACCAATTTAGCTTGTTTTTCTAGTAATCTACTACTATGAGAAAGTGCACGACCATTAGCATATTGTCTAACTCCACGTTCACCAACCCATATAATACTGGTACCAGTATCACCTATAAGTTCCATAGCTCGATGAGTGATTTCAGTACCAGGACCTAACATTAATACACTAATCATAGCTGCCGGAACTTTTATAGTCCCCTTTTTATCAGCAAAAGTTATAGCACTGTCTTGTCGATTTATTCTAGCGTGTTCAAAGTATAGAAAACTTATTCGATCACCAATTCGTGGTAATTCTGTTAACTCTGTTTTTTTAGCTCCAACATTCTTCATAATTTACTCCGGAATAATAGTAATTAATCCACAACCATAGGCTTTTTTTCTACCTAAGCCATTACATAGTACTTTTTTAAATTTGTTTAAATCTTTTATTACTAGTCTTCCTTCATAACAAACTTGTTGAATATAACATCTTTTGGATTTTTTTCTTTTTAAGACTTCCCAATTTTTACTAGTAACAGTATATTCTGATTCAATAAGCTCAAAACCATTTTTAATTGATCTATTTTCTAAATAAGAAATTTGATCTTCATATTTTAAGCATTGTAAAACTTTTCCCCTTTTACCAGATTTTTTGCCAGTACTTTTGGAAACAGAAGGGTTCAAAGTCATTCTAAATCTAGCATACATACCATTAGACAATTTTGTTAAAAATTGATCATAGTCAATAGTCTTACCGCTATCATTAACTCCATACTTTTCTAAACCATTTTCATTAATTTCTGGCTTCTCACTACTCAAAATTATTAAATATTTTTTTTCATTAACTTTGTCTATTCGCCAAAGCTTTCTAGTACGTTCATTATTTTTAAATTCTTCTGGAAAACTTTGTTCAACCCAATTATGATAAGCCCCTAGATGAGTCAAATCACTAATCTTTTGACGATTATTAACATCAATCTCTACCCTAGATAAATACATTGCAAATCTCCTAACAAATAATTTTAAATTATTGCATTAATATCAATATTATCAATATAACCTACTGAACGTAACTCATATTCTCTTCTATCAGAAGTATTATATGAAGATGATGTTTTACCTTGAGCAAAAGATTGAGGAGAATCTCTAATCATTTGATAATATTCATTATCTAGTAAATTACTATCTGCACAAATATATAATGGATTTAATTCTTGATTTATACATCTTCTTTGATACCATTTGGCAGCTTGCCAAGGTATTTTTTCAAGATTTTCAATCAATCCTTGTTCTTCAATTTTATGATTATCAATTAAATAATCATTATTAATTGGACAAGATTTTCTACCTAGATAAATTTGAAAGTATGGTGATTCTAATCTTTTGTTTATTTCTGAAATTAATTTTTCATCTTCAGAACCAATAGCAACAACAAAAACTGCATCCTGTAAATAATAGCGATTGGTTACATAGTTGCGATTTTTTGTACCGTTAGGTTTGTAACTAGTTGCGATTTGAAAATCAGACAAAATATTGCCAGGCTGATCTACTCGTACACCAAAAGATAATGTTCTTAGTTTTTTCAATTTTTCATTTTCATCTCTACGGTATCCCATAGCAGCTGCTATCATTCCAATAACAGCACTTTTCGAAGGAAAACGATTAGTCTGACGATTTTCATAATGAGAATTCGTTCCCCAAGACTGCAAAGGACCTGAAAATTTCATTAATATAGTCTTCATAAATTCACCTTAATCTTCTGATAATAGTGGTGTTACTTGTTCTACGAATTTATTAATAAGTTCATTAAAACTATCATTTTCTTTAAATGATTCAGGATTATCCTTATCTAGATTAGGATCTCCCATAGTTAATATAAATTCAGGATCATTGACAAACTTGTTAGTTTGTTTAAATTCTTTGTTAAGCTTATTTAATGACTTTTCTAAATATCCATTAGTGGATGAAACTGGTTCCTCAAAACCATTAACTAAGTTTACAGGACGATCATTTCTAACGGTTACAACAATTGCGCTAGGTAAGGTTTCGTTAGCAAAAGTTGTTGATTTACCTGTTGGCATAGATTTAACAAATGCCTCAATAAATAGAGCCATTGCTTTTGCAGCTTTTTTAGGATCACCTAATTGTTTAACAAGTTCGTGTCCTGCTACATTTGCATAACGATATAGTGTTGATGAATTGTATTCCATAGTACCTAGCATGCCTGCACCAGCATTATCTTTTGATGAAAAATCATCAGTTGCAGTAAAGAAATCAAATTCAGTACGAACAGCATGAGTGGAAACAGCATGTGCTACTTGAGCAGAGGCATCTTCATTAAGAGTTGGATCATCAGCTGCCATACGTCCAAATAAAGAAATATCTATAGCAGGATTATCATTTAAAATTGCTTGTAATACTTTTTTATCTGTTTCTCCGTCAACTACAGCTTGAGCCAATTTTTGAGCTTGTTCATTACCAACAAAAAATAAAGCTTTTAGTTTATGATCATTTTCTGGATGTTTTTTACTTTTAGGATTAGTCTTCAATCCTGCCTTATTAATTACTTTTTCGGATTTATCCATAGCTTCGGTATGGGTAATACTATCATCTAATTTTTGTACTTTATCAGCAACAAAGCTAACTAATTCTAAAGTTCTAGTTCCTAAATCTTTTGCTTCTAAATGATCGATAAAATATTGACGCATAGCTTTTTTCCAAGCTTGAGAACTAACACGTGCTCTGGTAACTCCTCCATATTGAGCAGTCTTAGGACTTCCTGCATCATCGCGGTTAAGATTTGAAGATGGGACGCTTTGTAATAAATTAATGTCTACATATGTTCTATTTTTCATTAGAATTCTCCCCTGTATTGTGTTTAAAGTAGTATGACTGAGACCATATTAATTGAAGTTTTTCTCTGTCTTTTTCACTACCCATGAATTCATATAAATCTTTTGCTAATTTAGGGTAATTTATTTGAACAGTACTCTTTGATTTAACTATTTTAATTATATGGCGTAAATTATTTAAAAACTCTTCATAAGTACTAGCTGCCATCATAGTATTAAATCTTCGATCAAGAGCAGTTTTATCATTTAATCTAGCTCGATAATTACTTAAACTGCCACCAAAATTAATTGTATATTTCTTTTCATTAGATGAAGACTTGTCGAAATTAGGTGAATGTTTGTCGAAATTAGATGCCCATTCTTCAACATATTTAGATAATTTAGATGCATCCTGGAATACACGATGATTAGTAAATTGATCATCAGATGATTTTTTCATGTCTAAATGATAATTATGGCCATCATATTGTACACAAAAATGTCCTGCATCGTTAACGTATTCTTTTTCTTCTAAATTAACAGATTCATTTTTTCCTTGTTGATGAACGGAATACAGTTGTAAAGTATTTAAGATAACTGATTCCTCTTTTGTTAAATTTCCATCTCTATGATTATTTAAGAAATCTTTAGGCAATTTGTCGAATAAAAGTTGCCATACAATGCCTGAATAATCATTATCACGATTAATTGAATTTCTTAGTTCAGCCAAGATAGATTTTGTATAACTTGATTCTAAATCAGAATCTAAGGATTTAATAATACCAGCTGTTACCGAATAAATTGTTTCCTCCATAACAAATCTCCTTATTTTTTAAGATTTAAGTGATTTTTTAAACTATGTCTAAACAAATCATATTTAGTAATAACATTTTCCATCGAATTAGTTTTAGCATTCATTTCTCCAACTAAATCACGAGGAGATAACGGATACATAAATTCTTCTGCCTTATCTATAAGCATGCTATTTAGTTTCATTCTCCATTCAAATGGATAACGTTTCATATCTGTTTCATTATTAATACTAGATATCCAAAGTTTAAACGGTTCATCTATTGAAAAATACACTTCTTCAATAAACTTATTGACTAAATCAGGATTTGATACATTCCTTATGTTCATAACATTTTGAATGAAATATTTAAAAATGCCGACAGCTTTTTGTGTATTTTTAGATTCAACATTAATTTGAGCAACTCGTCCATTTTTAGATATATCATTAAAAGTTTCTCTTTTAATATTCAATGAATCACAGATTTCACCATTTGGCATCGATGAAGCGTCATGATTATAAGTCATTCCAACTGCAACAATTGTTATATCAGAAGTATTGATATTATCTATTTTTGGCTTATCATATAAGTCAGAAATAACTCCTGGTTTAGGTATTGTATCTTTATTATCATCAGATAATCCTTCTAACAAACCAAAATTTCGCCATAAAGATTTATTCATTTCATGCATCTTAGGGATGATTTTCCCTTTATTAGTTCCCGACTTAGGTTTTTGAAATAAAGTCATTGGTTCAATACCATTAGCTATATCCTTATCCATTCCTGGTAGTTGAACAGCTTCAATTTGTACGTCCTCTTTATTTAAATCAGTATTAGGATTAATATAAAGAAGTCTAGAACAATTAGTATAAAGCTCAGATAAATTATCAGGAGCATAGTTTGCTTCTAAATGTAATTTATCATTGAAATCAGATTCCCAAATGGGTTTTTGATTTGCTTGTTCATTCGGCATTAAATTTAACATCAAAGTTTTAAATAAATTATCTCCCTCAACATAAATACCGCCAAGACCTAGAAGCCATCCTTTACTTGCAGAAGCCTTCATGTTAGGATATTTAGCTTTGTCCGAGGTCCCAGAATAAGACTGAAAGGCTAGCAGCCAACGTGCCAGTGAATCATTAGTCAACTTATTTTTATTAGTTGAAGGGGTAAAGAGATCTTCCTTATTATTCGATTCAGATATTAACCGGTTAATTAATTTTCCATTAATTGTACCGGTTTTTTTTATACCATGGTCATCCAAATCTTTCTTACTAACTTGTAAAAACGGATATTTGTCGTCATACAAATAAAATTTATCTTTTTGTGATAACAGGTATGTTTGTACAACTTCAAATGAAAATTTTCCTTTCTGCCAAATATTTATCCAATTATTAATCAATGAAACATCTTTTTTTTGTCCATTGTAATCGTATCTGGAAAAAGTAGTTTCTAAAATTGATAGTAACAATCTTAAAATTGCAAAATCCTGAGCAGAAGTATCATTTGCCAATCTTTTATATTCATGTGCATCTTTAAATATATCCAGCAAACTAACTTTTTGAATATCATTATTAGAATCAATAACGTTCAGCCATGATTCATTTAATAAATTATATCTATGAATTTTATTCACCCTTTCTGAATATATAAGTATAACTTATATGTAAATAATTTTTCTTACAATTAATATATTACTTTTCATTTTATAAAAAGTCAACACTTTTTATATTTACAAAAATAAAAAAATAAATAATATCTTTCATTATAAAAATTAAAAATAGATAACACATCTTCTTATAAAAAAAGAAGACCAACACTAAAGTTAGCCCTCCTTTTTATTTTCTTATCTCGCGTTTGCAAGAAATAAAAAGACAATAAAATAATAATTAATATCTTTCTGAATCACTTTCGCGTTTGCAAAATTAGATATTAAACAATTAATAATAACATACCATGAATCATTTAACTCTAACAATGCCTACTCTTCTTTATCAATCATCATCCCTAAATCATTATCGTAAGTTAAAATATGCCCATTAATGATAAATTGATTATTTTCATCTAAAATAATTCCCAATGATCCCTTTAACCAACTTTGTTCTTGCCAATTAGCTAAGTAATCTTTATTAAATTTTTCTAGTTCATCAATGGTTTGCTCAATACTATAAGTTTTAGATAAAACATTAGGTAACTTAATAGTATTTTCAGCTAATGATTTAGTAACAACGTAATCACCGTTTAAAACGCTGTCTTTCAATGGAATGTCATTGCTTAATAACGAATAGTCATTATCACCAATAGATTTGACCATAATAACCTCAACACTATCTTCACCATCACGCACTTGTGCTAGACCCATAGCATCACTTTTTTCTAAATCTTGTTCATTAGGATTATTAAGCCATCCAATTAAATCATCATGCATATTAGAATATTTATCAATCATATAAGTTGAAGCAGCTGTTCTTTCATTTTTAATATTATCCTTATACTCAGAAAAAGTTTTATTATATTTATCTTCTAATTCAGATGGTAAATCAATATCCTTATCAAAATCATACACTTCTTGGATTAAATGTGAGATATCGCTTGGTAAAGATATTGTATCTTTTAAGTAATTTTGAGTTCTCATCAATAAAGCATCCCCATAAATATAAGATGCGCCTGATTCGTATTCATAATCTTTAGAAATGCCTAATATATAACATTTAGGTGTAGATAATTTTTCTGGACGTAAATCATTATTTACTGAATGACGTTGTAGGCGACCAATCCTTTGTAAGATTAAATCCATTGGTGCTAAATCTGTAATCATAACATCAAAATCAATGTCTAATGATTGTTCTAACACTTGCGTCCCAATTACTATTTTTAGTTTAGGTCTTTCTTCATTATTTTTGCCAATAGTGTTTAACAATTTTGTTTCTTTTACTCTTCTATCAGTATCAATAAAACTTGAATGTAAAATCTCAACACTTTGTTTACCAAATATCTTAATTAATTCTTTACCTAATTCTTGGGCTCTGTACACAGTATTAACAACAATTCCACAGACTCCACCACCAGATAATAAATCTTGCACTTTAGATATCAAATTATTATCATCCAAAATATTAATTTTAATTTCTTTTGACCTACTAATTGGTTTAAAGGAGTCTATTGTTTTGATATCATTTCCATCGCTATAAGAAACTAATGGGTATGAAAGATTGCTTTTGATTTTATGATTAACATTATCATCAGTTTTATCAAGATAGGCATCCATAAATTCCATTCGCTTTTTAGCAGGTAATGTTGCAGATAGTATAACCACTGGCACATTATATTTGCCAAGCCATTCTAACGCTCTACAAAGATAAGATTGCATATATGAATCAAAGCCATGGGCTTCATCAATTACGACCACTTTACTACTAAATCCTAAATGTCTTAGTGCCAAATGTTTCTTTTTTAGTGCTAACAATAATAATTGATCTACCGTTCCAACAACAAAATCGTCTAAAATTGCAGTTTTGGAACCTAAAAACCATCGGTTAACCATTACACCAGCATCAATATTTTCATCACCAATATCAATACTATGAGGTAAAGCGGCAAAATCATCATTCAGCGCAGCTTTACCATGAACTAATTGGATATCTTTATTTTCATCGTCTTCTTTAGCTAAGTGTTCTAACCAATAATTTACTCTTGCAAACATTGCATTAGTAGTAGCTTGAGTGGGTAAGCAATAAAATATGCCATCAGACCCATGTTTCTTAGCTAATTGTTCAACTGTGGCCAATGAAGCTTCAGTTTTACCGGATCCCATTCCTGATTCAATGATTACTATTCCTGGATCATTAGTTTCGTTAATTCGATTAAATATTTTTGATTGAAATTCACGAGGCTTAAAATTAAATCTATCTTTATAATATTCATCAACAAAATCATGTTCTTCTGGCATCCATCTAGGATTTTTAAACCATTTGCGCCAACCTTCTTCTAGTCTCTTATCCAAATTTAATGATTCATACTGGTTTGCATCAAATAATGGAAAATAGTTTTCATTACTGGCAATCCAATCTGACATAACTAAAAGTCCTTCTATAATGACTTGAGCTGCAATAGTTTTTATTTTAGGTATTTCATTAACATTAGAATAGCCACTCTCAGATAATGACCAATCAAAAAACTCTTTTTGGGTGCTTGCCCATTTTTTATGTACTGAATTGTTAGACTGTTCTTCAAAATAATAGTTCATCGAAAATTTATCTATATTATTATTTTTATGGTCTATGGGTTTACCATGATGACCGCCTATAATTGATCCAATATCATCATTGACGCCAAAGTTTTCTAATATTGCCTCTCCAGCCAAAGCATGTGGAGATTGTTCAGGATAAGATAATGGATAATCCATGAAATCAGCTGATAAATAATTACCATTAAATAATCTTTCTAACAGAGTATGATCTAAATCTTTAATCCCCTGATAGCTTTTTTTCATTTGAAAAGCAGGTGTAGCTTTACCAATATCGTGTGTAATACCAATAAATTGAATCAAATTTTCTTCATTTGAATTGCTGAAAGAAGACTCCAAAGACTCTTTTATAATATTTCTTTGATGATCACTCAAATAAAATCTATATAACATATGAATCACAAATTTTGTGTCTAATAAATGTTGATATAAGGGCAACCATTTAGGATTCCCATCATTACCTAAAGATTTTTTAGCCCATAAAATTTTGTCTACCATATACTTCTCCAATCAATAAATAAATTTTAAATACAAATAATATGAATAAAGAATTAAAACTACGCTTGTAATTTTAATGCAAATCAATTAAATTCAAATATTATTTCCACTTCATGATTTTAAAAAATACAATATAATCAAAGAATAAAACAAATATCATAGGTATTAACCACTCTAAATGTAAACTCATAAATTAAAGCTCCTTTCATTTATATATGATATACTCTATTTCGCTTTGATTTCCGTAACCGTCAAAAAAATCACTCCCGCGTCTGCGGGATATACTGACTTTGATGTGCCTAACGCTGGGGATGATAAGAATCACTCCCGCGTCTGCGGGATATACCAAATGAGGAGTTTTTTAAACTATCATCTGTAAGAATCACTCCCGCGTCTGCGGGATATACGCAAAATATGAGTGTTATGGATATTTATAAAAAGAATCACTCCCGCGTCTGCGGGATATACAGATGGTTTAATACCAAAATCTTGCAATCGACAGAATCACTCCCGCGTCTGCGGGATATACGAATGTCATCAGGATTAATATCTTCAAAAAGAAGAATCACTCCCGCGTCTGCGGGATATACCAATTCTTCCAGTTGAGTGCAATTTGAAAGATAGAATCACTCCCGCGTCTGCGGGATATACCTTTTAAAACAACACTTAATTCAAAAAAGTTCAGAATCACTCCCGCGTCTGCGGGATATACTGATAGTTTTTTAGACAAATATAATACTGATGAGAATCACTCCCGCGTCTGCGGGATATACTGAATGGAAAAAATCTAAACCTTAAGGCTCGTAGAATCACTCCCGCGTCTGCGGGATATACTATGAAAATCAAAGTAAGAATTTAAATTTACAAGAATCACTCCCGCGTCTGCGAGATATACCTGTTTTCATACCTCCTAGCGGATACATAACCAGAATCACTCCCGCGTCTGCGGGATATACTCCAAAGGAATTGAAATTTTAAAATTCTGTTTAGAATCACTCCCGCGTCTGCGGGATATACTTCAAGTTGACTATGGTATGAATTCAAATCATAGAATCACTCCCGCGTCTGCGGGATATACGAAAGAAAGCATATGTCAATGTATAGTCAACTAGAATCACTCCCGCGTCTGCGGGATATACCCTTGTTTATGACTGCCAATTTTGGACAGGTCAGAATCACTCCCGCGTCTGCGGGATATACCAATTTGTTAACACTAAAATCGTAAAGGATACAGAATCACTCCCGCGTCTGCGGGATATACTTTTACTCAAAGTGGAGAGTTGCAAGATTCTAAGAATCACTCCCGCGTCTGCGGGATATACAATCGCACATTGGTGTCATTTGGTTCAAATATAGAATCACTCCCGCGTCTGCGGGATATACATACACAATTGGTATCAGACGTCCACTAAAGGAGAATCACTCCCGCGTCTGCGGGATATACAGGTTGCCAGCCTGAAGACGTCCGTATGGTCAAGAATCACTCCCGCGTCTGCGGGATATACCAGCTAAATACCGACTACAAAAAGCAAAATCCAGAATCACTCCCGCGTCTGCGGGATATACATACTCAAATCCAGCCTGTACGCCTTCCTTTAAGAATCACTCCCGCGTCTGCGGGATATACAATTACAATTTTAGTTAAGGATTCATATATATAGAATCACTCCCGCGTCTGCGGGATATACTTTAGCTTTAGCACAGCATAATTTTGAAAAGAAGAATCACTCCCGCGTCTGCGGGATATACTCAACTTGGAGCTAATGGCCCATCTTTATATGAGAATCACTCCCGCGTCTGCGGGATATACAGAAAAATGGTTTTGTCTTAGTTAATTGTAAAAGAATCACTCCCGCGTCTGCGGGATATACAACACAGTCGATATGTACAAACGGAAAACAATAGAATCACTCCCGCGTCTGCGGGATATACTTTTGGTATTTTCATTCCATTTCTTTCTATTAAGAATCACTCCCGCGTCTGCGGGATATACCTTAATCTAGTTATTCTTGCTACCCACTTATCAGAATCACTCCCGCGTCTGCGGGATATACACAACTTCTTAACTAAGTTTATGAATATCTTTAGAATCACTCCCGCGTCTGCGGGATATACACTTAGAAAAAGCTGATATAACAACAATTACATTTTTAATAAATGCAAATTACATTTACTTTTATTATATTAACATTAATAATTATTTATTCATACATAATTATTTAAAATAAAAAAGTGGCCATGAAATTTAATTCATGACCACTTAATGTAATAAAGAAAAGACAATCAATATAGATTATCTTGTGATGAGTTTATTGAAAATTAAATAAAAGAAGCATATTATGCTACAAATATTATTTTATATGATTAATAATGTTATATCAATATAAAATCTTCTTATTTACACCCCACCCAAAAACCGCTATACTTATAAACATACTAAAAATAAAACATAGAAAAAGAGCGTTGATCGACAATTATTACCAGTAATTATCGACCAGCTAACAAAGTAATCGGACTACTTGTTAACCTTTAACGCTCCTTAGTTATTATATAAGAGCTAAGGATTCGTTTCAATATATCTTACATATATGAGGGGACAAGTTTATTACTTGTGCCCTCTTTTTCTGTCCAAAAAGGATGGATAATAATGAAACAATTTATTAAATTTGATATTGATTTACGTAAAGATAACCGTTTAAATAATGATGCTAGATTAGCCTATGCTTACTTATATGACCGCATGCAATCTTCAATCAAGCGTCGTGAATTTTTTGATAAAAAAGTGAATGCCTATTATGCGATTTATACGGTGGAAGAAATGATTAAAGATTTAGGTGTTAGTCGCAATACGGTAATTAACGTTTACAAGAAATTAGCGGAATTAGGTTATGTCATTAAGAAAAAAGTCTTTAATGGCGCCACGCGTTTCTTTTTACCACATTTTCATGATGATAGTGTAGATTCTAAACCCACCCAAGTTGATTCTAGCAACTCTAATCAAACTAACTCTAAACATAACACTAATAAGACAACTGTTACAGCAGGTGTTAATATTAATCACCAAAATCAGCCGGTAAACATTAGTGAATTTGATTTAATGCAAAATGTGGTCGATGGTTTAAAAGCTAAAGCGGCCTTCGAACCAGACTTAATTAATGTCTTAGTGAAATATTCTGAGAATGCGCATTGTTTATATCAATATGCACAACTCATTTTCAAAACGAAAAAAACTTCACTGAAGCGTGCAATAAAGCACGGCTACATTGAAGCTAGGAAAGCATTACATTTTGAAACTAATTGTCATATGCAAGATAATTTAGTTAAAACGATGCGTAATTTAATCATTCAAACGAAAACTAATCATAAACTACATAACAAAACTGCTTATATTGCAAAATCCTTATATAAGTTTTTTGATGATGCGGTTTTAGATTATCATGACCGTATGAATATGCATGTAATGAAGGATTTTAACATCCCCATTATCTAATTAATAATTATCGTTTTTCAATTTACTTGCATAGTAATTAACGGCATTCTTTTGGGATTTACTATGATAATATTTATTAACTAAATATTTAATTGATACATGACGTTGCTTAATAAAATGACCATGCGCAACATCTTGCTTAGGACCCACGTACCAGTATTTATAATAAGCAGTATTCCCATTGTGCTTGTAATAAATAAAACTAGTAGGATCACCTTGACCAGTCACATATGAATATCCCTTTAGCATATTAGCATGCTTACTATCAGCATAGGCCATTGCACCTGCTTTTGAATATGCTTTAACCATTTTAGGTGAATATAAATACTTAAACGTCATCATAATACCTAACTTTTTATCGTTTAATTTATAACGATTATATGTAGTATTAGCACTTGCAGATTGGCTATTAATTGAAGTTAGTGTCATTGGAATAAATAACATTGCAATTAATAAGACAATGATTGATTTTTTATTTTTCAACATAAATGAATACTTCTTTCTATATATAGATTACAAATATATTATACATTTTATATAGAAATTTTCATAAAGGGTTTTCTTTCATATATAAAGTGCTAAAATATCATTCGTCTTTAAAATACATATTTGAAAGGAGCATAGTAATCATGAAATTAACTAATAAACTTTTACTATGCATCGCCGCAAGCTTGTTCATAGGAATCAATTCATTTGAAATTAATGCTTTTGCATTTAGCACTGGTGCGCACGTTACTGAAACCACTCCCCATGAAGAAACTACAACAACTCATGAAGAAAATGAGACTACTGGCGCAGAACATGAAGATGAAACCACTAACACTAATACCAAGCATAATATGGATACTGATGAAATGTCGGATAATGCCAATGAAGATGCTTCTGACAAGGATATTGATCAACAAACCAAGATAAATAAAAACGACAATAAAAATATTAATAATAATGACGATTATGGAAAATATAATGAAATAAAAAAACCAAGTGATAGTAATAAAAATCAACTACCATATTGGTATTTTGTAAGTAATCACAATTTAGACAATAGTGATTCTAATGGTTACAATCACAATCGATTACGTGAACTAAAGCGCTACTATAATCGAATTAAAATCACTAATAAGATTCCTAATCCAGTCAATAATATCAATGATTTAAAAAATCAAAAGAAAATAATTGTTACTCCTAACAACGTATACAGTAATTATTTCAAAGATATTTATCCAGATATACCAATCGTTATCGCCAATAGTGATACTGGTAAACAATTCATTAAGGATAATAATTTAACCTTTGATAATGAACCCATGATTTTAAATAAAGTTAATGATAAATTCACTGGTCATGTTATCGAACCTGCAACTGAAAAGTATCAAAATAAGATCAAGAATGAAATTAAGCAACTAGTCCAAAAAATAAAAAATGAATCAGACGATGATAATTCTGATATGGGTGGTATGCTAATTTTTGCAGTAACTATCGTCGCAATCTTTGTTGGATTAGGATTGAAATATAAAAAAGAAAAATAAGGAGAAATTATATCTATATTTTAAAGCAGCTAGCTAACATTATTATGGCATTTTTAGACATTATGCTGATATTAGGCTTAATCCTAAATATGTTATTTAGTGCAGGCGGAAATTTCACTTTATATGAACTAATAAGAATATATGCTTATATCATATCTAATGTCTGTTTGATTATGTTTTTAATTATTCAAGTAATTATATTCTTTTATGTAAGTTACTTTAAAACGATTACTATTTTTAATAGCTTATTATTAATATTTGAATTCTTCCTATGTATGATTGGCACGCTAATCATGCCAACATTTATATGCCACTTATGCTATACAATTGTATTGAGTTTACCCAAATTAAAGCAATAAAAAACGATCAATCTTTTTGAAGATTGGTCGTTTTAATTTTAAATTATTTTAAATCTTTAAGTGCTTGTTGAGCAGCCACATTCATAATATTCCAAGGACGATCAAAGCCTGGTTGGAAGAAGAAGTCAGCATAAGCTAGATCTTCAACTTTCATGTGAGCTTGAATTGCTAATGAAATAGTATTCATATTTTGAGTGGCATCTTGTTTAGACATAACTTGGCCACCTAAGATTTCATGAGTTTCAGGATTATAAGTTAGTTTAAATAATACTTTGGCGTTTCCAGCTTCATCTGGCACAAAAGCTGGTCTAAAAGTATCGGTTACTGTTGTTGATTGAGTCTTAACATCAAAACGTGAAGCAGTACCTTCCTTAATTCCAGTGGAAGCGAATTTATAATCAAAGACAGATAATGCACTGGATCCAGAAACTGGTACCATTTTATGTTCTTGGCCTAATGCATTCATCGCAGCAGTACGACCTTCACGACGAGCATTAGTTGCCAATGCAATAACTGATTTTTCACCAGTTGGTGCAAATGGTACTAAAGTTGCATCCCCAATTGCATAAATGTCGGATTCACTAGTTTGCATATATTCATTATTCTTAATGAAGCCATGGTCATCTAAATCAACGACTCCGTTTAACCATTCAGTATTAGGACGAATTCCAGCAGCTTCTACTACTAAATCAGCAGGAATTTCGTTTCCCTTTGATGTCACTGCAGTAGTTACTTTACCATCTTCACCACGATATTCAGATACTCCTTGGTTTCCATAAAAATCAACATTATGTTCTTTCATAACCTTGGTTAAGGTATCAGTGAATTCTTGATCTAGATAAGCACCTAATAGTCGTTCATTAAATTCAATAATTGAAACATGCATGCCAGCTTTAGCGAAAACTTCAGCAGCTTCAATTCCAATGTAACCAGAACCAATCACTGCAACATTTTTAACAGTAGGATCAACTGTTTTTTCCTTTAATTTAATTGCCCAGTCACGACCACGCATTTTATAAATGTTTTGTAAGTCTTCACCTTTAACGCCAAGGCTTGCTGGATTAGCACCGGGACTGATGATTAATTTATCATAGTGTTCATCACGTTCAGTGCCATCATTGTGGTTTAAAACGTGAACAGAATGATTTGCAGGATCAATTGCGCTGATTTCTTGTTTTACAAAAACATCCACGCCTGCTTTATGCATTTGATCTGGTTTAGCATAGCTAACATCATTAACATGTTTAACTACCCCTTCCAGATATAATTGCATCCCACAAGATAGGAAAGAAATGAAATCTCCCTTTTCATACCATTGAATTTCGGTATCTGGTGCGTCTGATAAAATTTGACTGACCGCATCATAACCACCATGAGAAGAACCTAAAACGATAACTTTCATAATATATAAACCTACCTTTCATCCTCAAACCAGTTTATAACATTTTTTACTTTATAATCATTATTAACTGATCAACTGTGAATAATATAACAAATATATTTTGTTATTACAAATTATATGACTTCATAGTTTTGAAACAAAATATTATAGTCTTTAATTTAATCCTACTATACTTTAAGTAGAAGGTTTTGTGAGAAAGGTGGAGTTATTATGTTTGACTATAATATTTTATCTTTAGTACAAAAAATTGCGAAAGATTACCCTAACCAATCAGTTAGCTTGGATAGTATTTTAGATTATGTAAAAAATGATTTAAAAACTAAGATTCCAGATAAAAATAAATTGATTAATGAATATGTTAAAACTAAGGGCCAATTTAACTTAGTTACAGTTGGCGATTTAACTAATAAATTACTAAAAATTTGTGATGATGATGCAATTAAGTTACCTAAACAATTTAAAAATAAACTAATAAATGATGCTAATAAACGAGAGTTAATTGATTTAGATAAGTTTGGCAGCATTAATAAAAATCCTAATAAAACTGGTGGTATCAGTGTTAAATTTACTTTAGATAATTTGATCAAGAATGGTTTACCTAAAGTAGTAACTTATAAAGAATTGGATTACCGCGTCAAAGATTACTTAAATTACGTGGTTACAAATGATCAATCAAACATTGATAATTATGTAAATAAAGAAGATCAACAATTAGATAAGTTTATTGAGCTAATTTCTGAAATTGCCATTCAAGTTCCTGATAAAAAGGCTTCCAGAAATACTTTATTAAGCTTGTTAAAAGGTAATCAAGCACAAAATAAATTGCTATTATGCAGTATCCTATTAGATGCTCATATGATGGCGGCCAAAGATTTCAGATTATTTAATGAAGATGATGTTGCCTTTATGAATAAGTATCCTAAGCAACATAAAGCTTTAAATAAAATGATTGATGATGACTTAATCATGAACTTAAAGGGTTACGAAAATAACTCCAACGATAGAACTACCTTTAATATGCAGGATTTTGTTAAAGTCCCTAAATGTGTAACTTATGGTGAATTGCTAAAGAATTTGAGAAATGTTCAGATTAAATAGTTAAGCAAATTAGTAAATAATTGCATATTAAGTGTCTATGATATTATATAATTATAAATAAAAATAAGTCCTGCTAGTACAGGACTTCTATGTAAAGCCGTTTAAGACGGTGGATACTATTGATTAAATGTAACAATAACCGCTAGCTGGCCATAGCTGAAGCGGTTATTTTTTGTCTTTATTAAATAATAATTTTATTTTTGTTTATTGTTATAAATAAAGTATCCATCGTAACTCTTTTTACTGTTTAATTTATTATTTTTGGTTTTATTACTATCAAAAGACCAAATATAAATATGATTTTTATCATGTACTTTAACTAAATTAGTAACTCCAGTCATGCCAGAATCATTAAATTCATAATACATGGCACTATGTTGTTTAGATGGCATTGCACCTGCTTTTAATAAATAATAATTATTGCCTAAATATTTATAATGTGGATTCATTCCTGCCATTGCTGAATATGGAACTCCACTACCAATCTCTTTTTTCTTCATATTATAATTAATAGTCATTGGATTGTAACCCATGCCAGATGTGAATGAAGTAAAAGCTCTATTATATCCCGGTTGTTCCAAAGCAAATTTACTATGTTTATTACCACCATGTTTTATATAATTAGTACTCCAACTACCCTTACGAACAAGCACTTTAGGATTACCTTTATGCCAAATATTTTTATGAGCAGCATTGGTATTACCAATATTTAAAGCAAAGGCAACTACAAATATTGATAATGTTGCTGTCATGAATGCAATAATTTTATGTGATCTCATAAATACATCCTCCAAATTTAAAATTAACACTTAACCAAATACTAAGCCTAGATTGAACGTATGACAATCTTTGTTTAGAATAAAGATAAAATATGGATAAGTGGAGGTTTAATTATGAATATTAATATGACACCCATAAAGAACGATAATGTTGAGACATTAAGAGACATCAGTATTGAAACTTTTAGAGACACATTTGGCGACTATAATAGTGAAGCAGATATGCAAAATTACTTTGATACAGCCTACAATGTTGATGAACTAAAAAAAGAAATTAATGATCAAAATAGTAATTTCAAATTTGTTTTTTGTGATCATAAGTTAGCTGGATATTTAAAATTAAACATTGGGGATAGCCAGTCAGAAATTAAAGTTAAAGATGCCTTAGAAGTAGAAAGAATTTACATCAAAAAAGAATTTAAAAGAAAAGGTCTAGGCACATTCTTAATCAACTATGCAATGGAACAAGCCAAAAAGAATGGTCTAAGTAATGTTTGGTTAGGTGTATGGGAAAATAATGCAGCCGCTATTCATTTCTACAAAAGAATGGGCTTCAGAGAATTCGATGATCACGTTTTCCAATTAGGCAATGATCAACAAAGAGACTTATTGTTCAAGAAAACAGTTAGATAAACAAATGTAAAAAATAAGCGGCTAAATTAAAAAATAAATTTAGCCGCTTATTTTTTATCTTAACCTGGTAAAGCTCCTGTTAGTAATTGCACAATTCCGTATATATCGTCAGGAAATGCCATAATAGCAGCTTCGTCCACTTCTTCTGGAGTCATTTTTTTACTAATAATGATAGACAACGCATTAGCAATTTGAACTGATTGACCACCTAAAATGGTAGCTCCAACAATTTGATGTTCTTTATTTAGAATAATTGTTGCTTCAGATGTATTCCTATCAGCAGGTTCAAATACTAACATTCCATATGGAACTTTCTTAATTTCATAGTCATCATTATCTTTAACATCTTGAACCTTTAGTCCAACTTGAGCCAAACGTGGTAATGAGAATAATGCTTCAGCAATTGGTGGGTATTTAATAGCTGGATTATCATCATTTAAAATATCTTTGGCAATGTAATTAGATTCAAAAGTAGCAGTTGGAGTCAACTTAGGTTCTTTTTTATCAATTGCATCCCCACTTACAAAGATATTCTTAACACTAGTTCTTAGATGATCATCAACTTTAATTCCTTTACGACTAGCTTCAATCCCTAATTTATCTAAACCTAGATTTTCATAATTAGCAATACGACCAGTAGCATCTAATACATATTCAGTATTAACTTCTAAGCCCTCTTTAGTCTTCAAAACAAAACCATCATCAGTCTTAGTAACCGATTCAACATTTTGATTGAAATCAAAATTGATACCGTTTTTCTTCATTCTCTTTGTTAGTTTTTTAACATATTTAGGGTAGAAATTACGTAATGGTTGATCCGAATGTCCGATCACTTCAACTTCTGCTCCTGCCGCACGTGCTAAATCAGCAAATTCATACGAAATAATCCCAGTTCCAATAAAAGTGATATGTTTAGGCATCGTAGGCATGCTTAAAAAGTCACGGCTATCATGTAAATATTCTTGACCTTCAATATTCAATTTAGAAGGACGAAGACCAGTTCCAATCACAATATAGTCAGTTTCATAAATATCTTCACCAACTTGCACATGATTTTTATCTTTAATTGAACCCCAGCCATCAATGATATCAATACCTAATTTAGGGAATGATTTTCTGATAGCCTTATGATCAGGATCTGAATCTAACATCTTATGTTTATGATCCATTAAGGTTGGCCAATCAATTTGCACTTCGCCTTTTAGACCAGTAGTATTTTCGACTTGGTGTACAACGTCAGCAGGTCGATCTAATAAGAACTTAGCATTACAGCCATAATTGGTACAAGTACCAAAAATTTTGTCCCCTTCAATCAAAGCCACCTTTTTACCTTTTTGAGCTAATTTCAAAGCTCCATGCCATGTAGCATGGCCACTACCAATGAACATAACATCATATTTTTTAGTCATAATTATTATTCCTTCTATCTACATTGTTTAGTTGTTAAACAGTGTAGCAAAATTCAAACTAAAAATATCTTAAAAAGCTCACTAAATTATGGTGATAATAATAAAAAAATAGTGTTACCATAGATTTGATAAAAATAAAATGAAGAATAATTAATAAGGGGATAATAAAATCAACGATTTAATAAAGAAAATATTATTAAATTCAAAATATAGTAATGTCCAATTACATCCATATAAAAATAAATCAAAAGCTGAAGTAAAATATAAAGACAGCTATAGAAGAAGATATTTTATTCATAATATTATTAGGTGTGATTATTGGATTAAAGATAAAACTATTAAAAATAAAATATTTCATTATATTGAAGAGGAAGAAAATTCAATCAATTTGGACAGAAATAACATTCTAACCAAAGATGATTTAAAAAACTTGTCTAAGTCATTAATTAATTTAATTAACAAAATCAATAATAATGCAGAAAAAAACAATGGCAACAAATCAATTTCACCATATGTAGATATATTTAGAAAAGGTGACAATGCTTTATTAAGCGTTAGACTAGAAAGTACTCACCCTTCTAGAGAAAAAGTCATTTAGAAAAAATAAAAGCTCGCTAAGAAATTTTCTTAGCGAGCTTTTATTATCTTACATATACTTATCAACTAATTGTTCAAAATTCTTATTTTCTAGTGGGTAAGCAATTGTTTTATAGTTTAATAAATCTGAATCAGTTACATTATGAGAAATGGAGTTATAACCCCATGAACCAGTTCCAAGAGTTAATGATGGATCCATGCCATTAACAATGTCACCAACACCACCAATTCCACATTGGGTATTAACTAGAATACGACATGCTTTCATAGTTAATCCAAATTCAGTAACTAAGTCATCATCAGTTGTACGAATAGCAGCAGTATGACCTAAACCACCATAGTTCAACAATGCTTCAACAATTCTGAAGGCCTCTTTACGGTCATTTGCCTTATATACTGAAACAACTGGTGATAATTTTTCACCTGATAATAGGTAATCTTTACCAATACCAGTTAATTCAGCAGCTAATAATTTAGTATCAGCAGGCACTTCAATTCCAGCCATTTCAGCAATCTTAGTAGCAGGACGACCAGCGATTGGGCCATTCACACCACCAGTTTTTTCGTTGAACATAGTTTTAGCTAATTTTTCTTGATCAGATTCTTTAACAAAGTAAACACCTTTATCGGTTAATTTACCCTTTAAGTCATCATAAATATCATTATCAATAACTAAACTATTTTCAGTGGCACAAATCATCCCATTATCAAAGGTCTTAGATGCCAAAATATCATTAGCAGCAGCTTCTAAATCAGCTGATTTTTCAACATAAAGTGGACCATTACCGGGACCAACACCTAATGCTGGTTTACCAGTTGAATAAGCAGCTTTAACCATAGCAGGACCACCAGTAGCTAAAGTAGTTGCGACCCCGTCATTATTAATTAATTTGTTAGTAGCTTCAATACTTGGTTCAGTAATCCATTGGATACTTTCTTTTGGAGCACCTGCAGAAACTGCAGCATCTAATACCACTTGAGCAGCTTTTGATGAACTCTTCATAGCTTGAGGATGGAAACTAAAAATAATTGGATTTCTAGTTTTCATTGCCAAAATAGCTTTGAATAAAGTTGTTGAAGTTGGGTTAGTAACTGGAGTAATTCCAGCTAAAACACCAAGTGGTTCAGCAACTTTAACAGTCTTTCTTTCGCTGTTCTTATCAACAATTCCCACTGTTTTATGGTCTTTAATGCGATGACCGACTTGACCAGAAGCAAAGATATTTTTAATTGCTTTATCATGAGCAACCCCACGACCAGTTTCTTCATAGGCCATATTAGCTAATTCTTTACTATGTTCCAAACCAGCTTTTACCATTGCATCCACAATCTTGTCTACTTTTGCTTGATCAAAAGTCATCATCGTTTTCAATGCATCATTTGATTTTTTTACTAATTCATTAATCATTTCATCAACTTGAACCATTAAGAACATCCTCCTTCAGAAAATCCTAATATATGACTACTATTAAATTGTAACAAATTTCACAAAATGCATTCAACTATTCTGAGACGAATCTAATCAATTTTTTCAGCTTGGTTAATTGATAATAAATATAAATATTTACCAGTCACTGGTTTATTTAAAATATTAGATAATGCTTTCGCATAGAGATTGATTTGACCACGGTATTTGTCAATAATTTTTGCGACATGCTGATCAACATTATGATTACCAATATAATCAGTTTTGTAATCAAATAGCACCACATGGTCAGAAAATTCTAGATAGCCATCAATAATTCCGTGAATTAATATTTTTTCATCGCTATCTTTATCAAAGCCATTAAAGACTAAATTAGCATTCATCAACATTGAAAATGGTGCTTCTCGTGATAATTTATCATGATTTTCTAAGATTAACTGTCCTAAATCAGTATCAAATAATTTAACTACTTCATCGACATCAATCTTAGCAGCCACTTCTTTAGTAATCACTTGATCTGCCACTAACCTTTCAATTAAATCAATAATTTCTTGATTAGATGGTCGTTTGGATAAGTCTAATTCTTGTAAAATCAAATGGGTTGCCGTTCCGACTTCAGCCGGACTAGGTTGACTAACTGCTTGCATAAACTGTGGCTCATTAAAATCACTATTTACATACCGACTACTTTGTTTATTTTCTTGCCAGTCTTCATCGTAGTTCCCTAAAGTGATGTTATCGGGATCTTCAAATAAACGTTTAATTTCGGAAACTGATTGATAAGCAGTTGTTTGCGTGGCCACTTGATCTGGATATTGATAATCCATAATTTGATCAATCTTATCGACATTAATATCTTCTGGTAGTGGTTGCTTAGCTAATTTTTTAAATGCCGCTAACCACTCCTTATTATCAGTGTTATCACCACTAATTAGATTTTTCGATAAATCATTTTGATTATAAAAGTTTACATCAAATTGCGTTATATCATCATTTAAACCAGTGTAACTAATATCATCCCCAAATTTTTCACGAAAACGTGGATGACGAACTAATGCTGGCCCAATCCAATCTAAATAATTTTTGGCGCCACTTCTTAAAGCATTGGATAACAAGAGCTCATTACTATGAGCAGCTTTTTGCCAGGCATCAATAATCTTAGTACGATCATTGCCATTCTTAGTAGCTCCAACAATGAATAATTGTTGTTCCGCACGGGTTAAAGCCACATATAATTTACGCATTTCTTCAGCTAATAGCCCTTTGTTTTCCACTTGTGTAACAACTTGGCGCTGCAAAGTATCTTCTTTAACTCGATTATTAGGATTTAAATAAGTAATCCCTAAACCTAATTGGTCGTTTAATACATATGGTTGTTTGCTATCTTGTTGATTAAATCCATGAGATGCATCAATCAAAAATACCACTGGGAATTCTAGTCCCTTACTTCCATGAATGGTCATAACAGAGACCGCATTAGTATTTTCATCAGCATTGGCTTCATCTAAATCTTCATTTCGTTCTTGCATATGACGAACAAAACGCACGAATTGGAACAATCCTTTAAAACTAGTTTTTTCATAGTCAAAAGCGCGTTCATAAAGTGCATGTAAATTAGCTTGGCGTTGTTTTCCAGCAGGCATTCCACCTACATAATCTAAGAAACCAGTTGTTTGATAAATATGCCAAATTAAATCCACAATTTCATGTTGTTGAGCAATATTTCTAAATTTATTTAATTGTTCTAAAAAGACTTTAATTTTATCGAAAACTTGATTCCCAAATTCAGTATCTGCAGTTGTTGGATAATCATGCATAAATTTAAGCACTGCATTAAAGTAATCACCAGTTTTAGCATTAATCCTTAAGTAAGCTAACTGATTTTCATTCAAACCAACAATCGGTGAACGTAACACTGCGACTAATGGAATATCTTGGTATGGATTATCAATAATACTCAATAGTGCCATCATAATTTGAATTTCAGTGGTTTTGAAATAGCTTTGCGCTCCATTCACAATTAATGGAATATTATGACTACCAAAAATATCAGATAAGACTAAATTATTGTTTCTAGTTGAAGAAATAATGGCGATATCTGAATATTCAACCGGACGCATCGTTTGCTGCTTACGATCATAAACTGGCATTTGTTTATTAATCATTTCATCAATTTTTTGTGCAACAATTTCAATTTGTCCATGCGCACTATCTTGAATTTGAAATTGTTCATCAACTGCTTCTTCATCAGCATCTTTGCTTTCATACATTAATAAATCAACATTCGCCGTTAAATCATCAGGGTACTTCGCACCAGCTTTTAATTTAGCAGCGTCTGTATAGTCGATGTCCCCAATTTGTTTATCCATAATTTGCGTAAAAATTAAATTAATAAATTCATCAATGTTTTTAGCTGAACGGAAGTTATCAGGTAACACGATGGTGTCATCATCTTGACTATCCATTCGATCAATAAACATTGAAGGATCCGCTAAACGGAAACGATAAATGGATTGCTTAACATCCCCCACCATAAACATATTGCTAGGATTTTGCTTAGCGACCGTTGAAATAATGGCATCTTGCAATCGATTATTGTCTTGATATTCATCAATCATAATTTCATTATATTGTGATTGTAGAATTTCACGAATACCTTTTGATTTTGCATTATCACCACTCAAAATATCATAAGCGTAATGTTCCAAATCAATAAATTCTAGTGCATGGCGTTTCAACTTCGCTTGTTGATAATTATCACTAAACGTTAGAACTACTCGTACTAATTTATCCACTAATTTTTTAGAAGCTTGCATAATTGATAAATTATCAGCTTCATTTAATGCAAAATATTTATCAGGTAATTTTTGAAAGGCTTTTTTAGCATCATTTCGAATATTTTTAATGCGGTCATGAGTAGCTTTATCCACATCGTCATAATCTTTATTGGTGCGAGGGAAACTCTTAAATTTAACCTCGCTAAATGTCTTTCTCAAATCGTCCCATTTATTTTGTTTTAATGAATCTAAAAGTTGTTGCATTGCTTCAATGTCTAATTGTACGCAAGCAGCTTCTTTTTCTAATCCATTATCTTCAGCAACTGTTTTAGCTGATTCAAATGATAGTTTTTGTTGTGCCACTTCATTTTCAATAATGGGTAACAAATGTTTTTGGTAAAAATCACTATCGGTAATGGAACCAGCACCAATGTCATAGATATTAGGCGTTTGCTTCAACCATTCGATGGGATCTTGATTAACATTGGCATAATCATAGGTTTTGAAAACTAAGTTCGTTAAACCATCGTCAGAACGATCATCCGAGAAGTTTTCCGTTAATTGAGCAAAACTACCATCTTTATCATTAGCATACAAATCTTCTCTAACATTTTCCCAGACCTGTTCTTTTAACATTTGGCTTTCCGTTTGGTCTGCTAATAAACGAAAGTTCGGATCTAAGTTAATAATATAGTAGTAATTTTGCACAATTTTCTGACAAAAGGCATCTAAGGTTGAAATGTCAGCAACTGATAAGCGACGTAATTGCTTCACTAAGAATACCTTAGTGTCATTATTATCAGTCTGATTAAGCTGTTCACGAAGTGCCGTTTGAATCCTATCACGCATTTCTTTCGCTGCTGCTTTAGTAAAAGTTAAAATCAACATTTCATCGATATCAATATGTTCATTTAATAATTTGTTAATGACTCGATCTACTAACACGCGCGTTTTCCCAGATCCAGCAGATGCTGAAACTAAAACGTTTTTATCAAATCTATCAAAGACGGCCTGCTTTTGTGGTTTTGTATATTGCATGATTAATTGTCACCCCTTAACTTCTTTAGAATACTTGGTAGGTTATATTCATCGACATCGCGGTAATTGTTTTCATTTAATAATGGGTCAAATTGCATGATAGAACGATAAGGTGTGTACTGCATTGCGTCTTGATTTTGTCCCCAGCGAGCTGGCTTCATATCAATATCTCCAGAGAAAATATCATGCCCAGCTTTAGTAATTAATTTTTCATTATGTTTTAACAACAAATCTAAATCATCCGGTTGCACAATGGGACTACTTTTATAATAACTACCATCTTTTTTCTTTCTAATTGGAAAGACTTTCGAGCTACCATATTTTTCGTCCGCAATCGTTTCATCAATTTTTTGCAATAAGTCACCGTTATTAACTAAGATCCCTTGGTATTTTTGTTTACTTAAAATTGCATCTTCAAAGGTCTTTCTTAAATCACTCTTGGAATATTTAGGATTAAAAATATGCATGTAAACCGCACCGGCTAATTCAGCCTTACCTTCTTCATCAAAGATACCTAAATTATGTGCCAACACATCAATATAAGTCATCATTTGCATTGACGTTCCATCGTAAACTCGACCAAAATCCATTTTACGTTCACTCGATTTGTAATCTACAATTCCTAAATAATCATGGCCATCCACATTCATATAGTCGATCCGATCAATTCGACCACGTACATTAATTAATTTTGGTGTTTTGATTTCTTTATCTTCTGGAATATCAAATTTCAATGGTTTTAAATCATTTTTATGTCCCACTTGGCCAAAAGATATTTCAGTTTTGCGTGGACGCATTGGAGTAAATTGGCTTTGTTTTTGCATCGTTTCAATCGTGTGTTTAATCGTTTTAATCAATTGTGATTTAATGTAATTCATACGACTAGAACTTTGTAAAATTGTGTATTGCATATCGTTAGGATCTTCTAGCATCTTAGCGGTGACTGTATCGACTAATTCATTCATCGCTTGTTTATCTAGTGTTGATAAGTCCACGTGTTCTTCATTCACTACACGCATTAAGCGGTCTAATGCTTCATGATAGAACTGCCCCGTACTTGCTGGTGATAAATCAAAGACATCACGTTCTTTTAAATTTAAACCATACTTCAAGAAATATTCATAAGGATTACTGTAGAATTGTTCCAATTTAGAAATCGAAGTATTTATTTGATCACCGTAAAGTCCAGTAATAATATCATCGGTTAATTTAGTGGGCGTATTATTGTAATCCAAACCACCTAATAATTTATCAGTTAATGCCGCTAAATTATTATCTTTAACTAATTGATTATAAAGATAGTGCCAAACGGGTGCTAATTTAGTATTAGTAGCTTTACTATTTTGACTAGCTTGCACTAAATGCCTTAGAGTCGCACGTTTAGTTCCAATAAATTGGCTGATGATTGGGTCATCAGCTTTGGGCATACTCTTTAAATGTTCCACATTTAAATTAAAGTGATCCACAATTCGTGATACATATGGAGAAAGATTGATGGAACTGTCATCATCTTCACCTAAAGTATATGAAAAGATTAATTTATCACTACCTGCTAAAAATGCTAAATAGTTTAAAAATGGATCATTAGCCATTTGTTTTTCTGATGTTTCACGCAAATATTGACCATCAGCAAAACTATCTTCTAAATCATCACGATCAGCATCACTAAATAAAGCTTCATTAGTTACTTTATCAGGCATCACATCATCAGTTGAACCCATCATAAAAATAACTTTGCGATTGTTCATTTGCACAATTCCACTTTCAGAAATCGCAACTTGGTCTAATGTTGAAGGAATTTGCGAATAGTTAGCACCTTCAAAACCACTTTGTAGTAACAATAGGAAGTCTTCTAGTTTAAATTCACGATCTCCTAAAATTGAAACGAAGTCATCGAGCAAGTTACAAAATGTTTGCCAAACTTGTTCTGGTTGCGAAGCTTCAACTAATTTTCCATCATCAATCGATTGCTTACGCCATGCTTTTAATTGGTCAGCAACCCCCATCTTAATTAAGAATTCATATAAAATTTGAGCTGCTTTTACTCCAGTTTTAGCTTTTTTAATCCGTTTAAAGAATGGAGGTAAATTATCTTTAATAAAGTGGCGAATCATATTAATTTGTTGATCGATTTCCACAAATTTATCTGCTTTTACTCCAAAATCACTATCGGAGAACCATGCGTATTGCCAGTCCTCATCTTGTAGCCAACGATTACCTTCATAGCCGTTTTTCAAAACTAAGTTTTCAGTTAAAGCTATAGCTCTGCGATAATCTTCAATCGAAACATAATCGCCATTTTCATCTTTAGGAATAAATAATTCCGTTTTTAATAAACGCATGACATCGGCATATTGATAACTGCGTTTACTATTAACTGGATCAATATTGAATAATGAATTAATTAGTTCCACTAACGGATGATCTTCCATTGAACGACTAACGTCATTAAAAGAAGGAATATCTTCTAAATCAAAAATGGGTGCTAACACATTTTGATAACGGTCTAGATGACGAGTCATTACTAAGAAATCAGAATAATGATAATGCTGAGTTGCTACCATCTGCCGAATCTTAGTTGCAATATGTTCTACTTCTGAAAATGGACTATCCGCGAGAAATACTTGAATGGATTCATTGTTTTTTAATGGTTCATTATCAATTGCACCTAATTTAGTTGATTGTTGCCAATACTTATCAAATGTTTTTAAGTCATCGCTAACAAGTTGTCGCTTAGCCATTTGATCCACTAATATATGGGTATCATTATCACGCGCAAAATTATAAAAATGATTGTATAACTTGGCGGATTGATAAAAAAGATTGGGACTTTCTGGTAGTTGATTGGCATATTTTCGGTCTAAATTTAAAGAGATCGTCACACTTTTAGCATATTGAATTAAGATTTCAACTAAGTGGCGTTCTTGAGCAGTAAATTGGTTAAAACCATTAAAGTAAAAATGACTGTTAGATAAATCTAGATTACCTGCTAACAAATAGTCACAGAATGAATTAATTACATCCGATTTATATAAATATTTACCATCAGTTTGTTCTTCAAAAGCACGATAAATAATAATAAAATCATGCATTTTATCATGTAAACTAGATTTTAAATGTTCATTATTTTCATAAATAGTATTTAAATCGTCAGCAGCAATTTGACCTGCTTGCATTTCAGAAATTTGTTGGGAAATTTTTTGAATAAATCCTGGCTGTCCACTTTCGCCACGAAAAACTGTTAATTCATCTTGATGATCTAAAATAATTTGATAAATTAACATGTTAATTCCTGATTCACTTAAACGGGTACGTTGATATTCAGGATTGTTTTTCATGTAATACCAAACTAAACGGGTGATTGAAAAAGTTTGAAATTTACTTTCCGCATAGATTGATTCATCGTTAAAATTTAACTTTTTTAAGGCCTGAACTTCAGACTCAAATTTGATATGGTTAGGCACCAGATAAAAATACTGATCATTGGGATTTTCATTTAGTGATTTTTTAAGTTGTTCAATAATAACTGCTTCATGGTCATAACTAGCAGTTCCTAAAATAAATTGTAGTGCCATTAAATTATCCCTTCTTTTTCATTAAATAGTATCTATCATTATATATTTTGCAAAAAGAAAACGCCATATTCTAAAAATGTTTCACATGAAACATTTTCAAAATACAACGTTTGAAATCGCTAATTATGCTTCTGGTAATTTGTTTTCTGGTAACTTATTTTCCTTTAATACTTTATTAGTATATTGTTCAATATCCATAGCAACTTGTTGCATATTTTGATCTTTAGGATCCATATGTCCAGCAGTATCTTGTGCCACTGCCCAATATGCTAAGTTATCAGTTACTGGAATGATATCTCTAACAATTTCCATTTCAATATTTGGACGAGAATTCTTTAATTGCTCAAAAGTATTATAATCGGTGATCATATGCATATATCCACCTTGTTTAGCAACACTCTTAAAGATAACTAAGTGTGATTCTTCTCTAGTTGCTGATAATTGTTGTTTAATTTGGGATAATTGTTGTTTGTTTAATTGTAATGCCATAATCTACACCTCGAATAATTTATTATTCCTCAATTAATCCAATAGATTGATTAAGAAATTCTTTCTTCACAACCACATTGTAAGCTACATTCGCAACGTTATCAAAAGAAACTTTACCATAATCCATTGATTTTCCTTCATCAATAATTTTCAATTTGCCATTATTTTGTTGTGTCATTTCAACTGGTCTTAAAACTGTATAGGGAATTTCATATTCATCGACCAATTTCACAGCATATCGTTGTTCATTTAAATATTCTTTTGCATTATCGACATTATTATATGTAACTTTTTCATTTAGTTCATTATCAATGCCGGCAGTTGATAGCATTATAAATTGCTCTAATGGTGGATTTACTTCATCTAAAGCTGAAAACAATGCTTCAAAGTTTAAATCAACATCCATTGGTCCTAAAAATGAATAAATAATGTTCACATCTTTGACTTCATCAATATATGAACCTTCATTATCAAAGTCAATATCACTAAGAACTTTCACATCGTATGATGCATTGTCATGAAACATTGTAATCATTTGTTTGGCAACTGAATTGTTGCCACCTAATACTAAAATTTTCTTCATATTTACCACCCCAGTTTTCACAACTTAAGTGTAACAAACATTATTAAGGGAGTGAATTACAAAATACTTTAAAATTACTTATTTTTAGTTCATAATTATTATGTTAATAAAAATTGAGGAGGCAAATTTTATGGTTAAAATTGGTAAATCAACAGTTGAATCTACTGCACTTGGTTTAGGTACTAATGCAGTTGGTGGAAATAACTTATTCCCAAACTTAAAAGATGATACTGGTATTCAAATTGTTAAAACTGCTCTAGAATCAGGTATTACCTTACTAGATACAGCTTTTGCATATGGAATGGGCCATTCAGAAGAATTAATTGGTAAGGCTATTAAAGGCTATGACCGTAGTAAATTTGTCATTGCTACTAAAGCTGCTCAAGACACTTCTGGTAGCGAAGTTACTATTAATAACAGTCCAGAATTCCTAAAACAAGCAGTTAACGATGCGCTTAAGCGTCTTCAAACTGACTACATTGATATTTTCTATATTCATTTCCCCGATGACAACACTCCTAAAGATGAAGCAGTTGCTGCATTAAATGAAATGAAAAAAGAAGGTAAGATCAAAGCAATTGGAGTTTCAAACTTCTCACTAGATCAAATTAAAGAAGCTAACAAAGATGGATTAGTTGATGTTGTTGAAGACCAATACAGTCTATTACACCGTGATGCTGAAAAAGAATTATTCCCTTACTTAAGAGAAAACAATATTTCATTTGTACCATTCTTCCCTCTAGCATCTGGATTACTAACTGGTAAATATTCTAAGGAAGTTACTTTCCCGGAAGATGATATCAGACACGGTAACCCTGATTTTGAAGGCTCACGTTTTGAAAAGATCGTGGATACAGTTGATAGCTTAAAACCATTAGCTGACAAGCATGGTGTTACTATGGCTGAACTAATTCTTGCATGGTACATGAAGAACCCAGACATTACTGTTGTAATTCCTGGTGCTAAGAAGCCAGAACAAGTTCAAAGTAACGCTAAGGCTCTAAACACATCTATTAGTGATGCTGATTACCAAGAAATTGATGAAAAATTTAAAAATCTATAATTATATTTATAGATAATATTAAAAAGTCAGATTCTAAATTGGAATCTGGCTTTTTTATCAAAGGAAGCGATATCTATCACAATTTCTACGATCATTTTTTTAATTTTTATTGGTGTAATATCTGGAATTATTAATAGTATTATTGGCATGGCTTCTTTAATTTCATATCCAGCATTAATTTCAGTTGGGATTCCACCAGTACTAGCTAATGCTTCAAATACAGTGGCCCTAATCTCTAGTGGAATTAGTTCAACAATATCATCATTACGAGAATTAAAAGGTCATTGGAAATCCGCTTGCCCTGTCATTTTGTTAAATGCCGTTGGTGGACTTATTGGATCTATCTTGTTATTGCATAGTTCCAATGAAGCATTTTCAAAAATTATTCCATTTTTGATTTTCTTTGCCGCATGTACCATTTTAATTCCAACTAAGCACCAAGATAAAAAGACAACCGCTAAAAGTACATTTTGGGAATATGTGCTTTTAGGATTAGTTGGGATTTATGTTGGTTACTTTGGTGCTGGTGCCGGGGTTATTATGATTGCGGTTTTGTCTCGAATTACTAACAGTTCATATAATGTTTATAATGCCACTAGAAATGTTGCCACTTTGGCATCTAATTTAATGGCATCTATTGTATTTATTTTAGTAGCTAATTTATACTGGAAAGAAATCATTATCTTAGCCATTGGATTATTCATTGGTGGTTTTATTGGTCCAATCATCGTCAGATATATTCCAACTAAAATTATGAAAAATGGTGTTGGAATTTTCGCTGTTTTGTTATCAATCTATTTGTTTATCAAAGCATTTTTCTAAAAACTTAAGGGATTAATTTAAACCCTTAAGTTTTTTATTTTATTTAAAATTTCAATAAAAGTATCAACATCCCTCTTAGGATAAGAGCTTAATATATTATCTAGGTTTTTATAAATCTGTTTTTCTAAATCGACATGTGCCATAGCTATTATTTTTCCAGTAATAGTTAAAGCGACTACTGTTTCCTTACTATTTTGCACTTTGTAGTATCGATTTAATATATCATTTTCAGCAAATCTTTTAATGGTTCGAGAAACCGTTGGTTGTGACATCTTAGATAATTTTGGCAATTTTTTAACTGAAATAGTACCTTTTCGATTAATTATAGAGATCAAATGAATATCACTAGTCTTTAATTTTTTTAATAAATTATAGGCTTTTTCATGATCTTTAATATGCGATTCCATCCATAATTTTTCTTCATCGTTTATTGAATCACGATTTAACATATCACCTATATAATTAATTATTGTATTAACATTTTCATTCATGTCTTTTCACCTTTTATTCATTAGAATTATTAATGTTGATTATAACATATAAAGTGTTATAATCATTTTATATTCACGTGAATAAATATTGCAAAAGAAGTGGTATTACGAGTAAAAAAAGATGGTTAATATTAATATGTATTGGTATTGTCACATTCATGACCGATTTAGATGCAAGTGTTGTTAATATTGCTTTACCAGTAATTAGTAAATCATTATCAATCAACATGAGTGTCGCAGAACTAATAGTTTCTTCTTATTTAATAATTATTTGCATTGCACTATTACCATTTGGAAAATTAAGCGATAAAATAGGTAAAAACAAAATATTCAACGCAGGAGTTATACTTTTTGTAATTGGATCATTGCTATGTGGAATAAGTGTCAATATAGCGTTTTTAATAACTTCAAGAATTATTCAGGGTATAGGAGCTGCTATGACCATGAGTACCAATAATGGAATTATAACCGAAGTTTTTCCAGATAACGAACGTGGCCAAGCTTTAGGTTGGATTGGTTCATTCGTTGCATTAGGTATGATTGCAGGTCCAGGTATCGGTGGCATGATTCTCCAATACTTATCATGGGAGTATATTTTTTGGATAAATGTTCCTATTGGTATAATTATGATAATAATGGGAATGAATATATTACCAAATAAACAAAATAAGAATAATATAGATACTGATAAATCAGGTATAATTTTATCTATGCTTTCGATTTTGGGAATATTTATTTATATATATTCAGGGCAACAATTGGGATATACAAACATAATCCTATTAATAATCATTATTTTATCAATAATCATGTTAATTGCTTTCATTTCATTAGAAAGAAAATGTAAAAGCCCTTTGGTGGACATGAATATATTTAAAAACAAAGATTTTTCAGTTGGAATAATCACAGCAATTATTATATTTATAACTAATAATTTTTATATGGTGTTAACACCCTTTTATTTAGAAAATGCTAGAAATTTAAGTGCTGGTATTTCTGGAGCAATTATGATGGTTTTACCAATCGTTCAAATTATTACATCCCCAATAACTGGAAAATTATCCGATAAATTTGGAGAAATAAAATTAACAATCATTGGTCTAGCGATTATTTTGATTGCTCAAATGTTCTTAGCTTTTAGTAATCTTGATACAAACATCGAATTTTACGTATTATCAATTGGTATATTAGGATTAGGGAATTCAATTTTTCAATCACCTAATAACTCGATGATTATGGGTTCAATTAATAAAAGTGAATTAGGCATTGCTGGTAGTATGAATTCACTTTCTAGAAATATTGGAATGGTTTTAGGAAATACTCTGGCGACTTCATTATTATTTATTGCAATGAGTAAAATATCAAATACGCAAGTAAATAATTTTAATGGAACACACAAATTATTATATATATCAGGACAAAAGTTTGTATACATTTTGGGTAGTATTTTAATACTCATATCATTAATAATTTCTATATTTCATTTTATAAAAATTAAAAAAGCGGAGGAATAATTATGACAAAAATTAACATTATTTTAGGAAGTTCTCGAAAAGCTTCACTAGGTAAAAATTTATTTAAATATTTAAAAAATAATAAAACAAAGTATGAATCACAAATTGATGCAGAATTGAATTTCATTGAAATTGGTCAATATGAATTACCATTTTTCTATGAAGCCCTACCCCCAATGGGTAATAAAAATCGTCATTTACCTGCAAAACAACAACAATGGGTCGATGATATGGAGTCAGCAGATGGATATATTTTCTTAACTCCAGAATATAATCATTCCTTCCCTGCTGTAATTAAGAATGCGATTGATTATTTATCTAACCAAATTTCTAATAAAGCAGTCTTAACCATGACTTATGCTAACAATGGCCGTGGTGGACAATTTGGTGGCTTGGAATTAAATGCTGTTTTAACTAGACTAAATGCATTTGTAATTCCTCAAAATGTCGCCATTGGCAATATTCAAAAAAACTTTGACGAAGATGGTAATTTCTTAGCAGATGCCCCTTCAAAAGATTTCTATGAGAATAAATTAAATCAAAGTATTAAAAAAATAAGCTTTTATAGTAATTTATTTAAAAACAATAAATTTGAAGAATAGTAAAAAAGACTTGATGATTTTTATCAAGTCTTTTTTACTCAGGTGTTAATACATATTCAAACTTACTAATATTTTTTATTTTTATGTTCCAGTTAGGATGAAATTCAATCCCATCATCAGCAAAATTGATAATTATTTGTGGATCATCATATTCGTTAATCTTTGCTGAATCATCATTAATTCTCTTAATAAAGAGTAAATTATGATATCTTTGATCGTAAAAATAAATCATTGTCTTTTCATAATAGAATGTATATTTATCAATTAATAATTTTTTCATTACTACTCCTAATAATATGAAACCACACGATACTTGTGAGTATCTAATTCAATAATATCCACTGCTCTATCTGGATGAAAAGTTAAATTACCGTCTACAATATCGATAACTACATTAATTTCTCTTGGTGTGATAAAAGCAATTCTTTGATTGTGATTATCCGCAAAACAATAAATATTTTGTGGATCATATTCAAATTGAAAATTACCTAAAGTTACTATTTTCATGTATTATTCCTCAGTATTAATTATTTTATAGTTACCATCTACTTGCCTAATAATGTTTACTGACTCAGTTGATTTAAAAACCAAATTTTGACCTACTAATTGGATTTTTAATATAACTTCTTCGTAATCAGTATCTAAAAAAATTAAACAATTATTTCGTTCATCCCTAATGCTTGGGATCATGTTTGCATCATAATATACATACACATCACCTAAATTATAAAAATTGGACATCATATACTCCCTTAGCTGTTCGAAATTATTTTATAAATATGTTTATTAAGTCTTTGAAAAGTCACCCCATATCTAGGCCTAATCACAAGTTGATTATCTTTAAAACTAAAATGAATCATTACTTCTTTATCATTATCTTTTTTGAAAAACACAAGACTATTATTATCCATAATATATTTTGCATTTAATTTATTATAATAAAATGAGTAATCTTTAAAGTTAACTGTATTCATATAATATGTTCCTTTTAAAGTTAAATTATTTTAATATATACAAATAATATACTAGCATATGTATGGAGGAGGAATAAATATGAACATTGACTCAATAGATCATATTGTATTAACTGTAAAAAGTATTGAAAAAAGTTTGGAATTTTATGTAAATGTTTTAAATATGAAAGAAATATCATTTCAAACAGGAAATGATAAAAGATATGCTTTACAATTTGGTAACATGAAAATAAATTTACACGAAACAGATAACGAATTTGATCCAAAAGCGAAAATTCCAACTCCTGGTTCAGAAGATTTTTGCTTAATAACTAAAACTCCTATTAAAGAAGTTATTAAAGAATTAAATGATAAACATATTCAGATTATTGAAGGTCCCGAAGATAAGCATGGTGCTCTAGGTAAAATCACATCAATTTATCTAAGAGATCCTGATAAAAATCTAGTAGAAATATCCAATTATAATTAGGAGCAAAAATATGAACAATATCCTTCCAGATATCGAAACATTAGAATCAGTTACTAAGGTAAAAATAAATGATTTGGCTGAACAAGTTAAAGCCGTATATTTTTATTTCAATAAGGATAAGATTCCTTATACATTGATGAAAGCAATGACGAGTATATTTCTTTTTCATTTAAAGACCCTAAAGATTTTATATTAGATAACAAAGATAACTTTCCTGATATTGAAAAATTTATAAGTTATTTAGGAGCTTTAGGCGCTAAATTTGATATATTTAATGTTATTGACGACAACAAAAATTTTTCAATAAACTTCAATGTAAAACGACTACCATTATAAAAATAATTGATTAAATAGCATACAAATTGTATGCTATTTTTTACATCTATTCATATATAGTTCGTAAATTGTAGACAAATTATAAAAATGTGCTAAAATTAATAGTTGTTATAACAAAAACACGAACTATAAAGGGAGAGATTACATAATGGTTAGTCAAATAGCTAAATTTTTTAAATTTGACGAATTAGGAACCAATTATAAAAGAGAAACATTAGCTGGAATTACCACTTTTGTTTCAATGGTATATATCATATTCCTAAACCCTAATGTTTTAGGTGCAGCAGGAATGGATAAAGGAGCTGTCTTTACATCAACTGCTTTAGCAACTGCACTTGGTTGTTTCTTGATGGGAATTATCGCTAATTATCCCATTGCACTGTCGACTAGTTTAGGAATGAATGCATTCTTTGCATATTCAGTCTGTGTCGGCATGAAAGTGCCATGGCCAACTGCTTTAGCTGGTACTTTTATTGCCGCTGTTATTTTCATTATTTTAACCGCATTTAAATTAAGAGAAAAAATTATTGATTCTATTCCTACCGATTTAAAAAGTGCGATTGCCGGTGGAATTGGTTTATTCATTGCTTTTTTGGGTTTGAATCAAGGTGGCATGATTGTTGCTGATAAAAGTACCCTTGTTACTTTAGGTTCATTCCACACTGGAACAACTTGGCTTACCATCTTTGGTTTAATTTTAGTAATTGTTTTAATGAGTGCTAGAGTGCCAGGAGCCATTTTTATCGGGATGGTGGCCACTGCGATTTTAGGAATGGTTACTGGATTAATCGCAATGCCTGATCAAATCGTTTCAAGCATCCCAAGTATCAAACCAGTATTCTTAGCTGGAGTTTCACATATTGGTGATATTAATACCGTGAAATTATGGATTGTTGTCTTTACTTTCTTACTAGTATCATTCTTCGATACTGCCGGAACTTTAGTTGGATTAGCACAACAAGCTGGTTTTATTAAAGATAACAAAATTCCAAGAATTGGTCGCGCCCTAGCTGCTGATTCCACTACTATGTTAGGTGGTTCATTATTAGGAACTTCTCCTATGGGGGCTTTCGTTGAATCATCTGCTGGAATTGCAGTCGGTGGTCGTTCTGGTTTTACCGTTATTATTACTGGAATTCTATTTATCTTAGGAACTTTCTTCTCCCCATTATTAGGTGTCATTACTGATCAAGTTACTGCGCCTGCATTAATCATTATTGGTGTATTAATGGCTAGTTCACTAAAAGATATCCATTGGGAAAAATTCGAATTGGCTGCACCTTCATTTTTGATTGTGTTAGGAATGCCTCTTTCATACAGTATCTCAGATGGAATTGCTTTAGGATTTATTACTTATCCCCTAGCTATGATTGCCGCTAAACGTGGTAAAGAAGTTAATGCATTTATGTATTCATTAGCTGTTATTTTCATTATCTTCTTCTGGTTATTAAGTGAATAACAATATTAAAAGATTTTCTGTTTAAGCAAATAGAAAGTCTTTTTTAGTATAAACATTTATAATAAACACAGTTTATTAAGGAGGCATATATTATGGATAAAGAAGCATTATTAATAATCGACTATACAAATGATTTTGTCGCTGATAAGGGTGCTTTAACTGTTGGCAAACCTGGTCAATTACTGGAAAATAGTATTGTTAATTTAGCAGACCAATTTGTTAAAAATAATAATTGGGTCATTTTACCAACTGATTTACATCATAAAAATGACCCTTATCATCCTGAAACAAAATTATTCCCTCCACATAACTTAGCTAATACTTGGGGAAGAAAATTTTATGGCAAACTTCAAACTTGGTATGATCAAAATAAAAGTAATAATCAGGTTTATATGTACAATAAAACTAGATACAGTGCCTTTGCCGGAACTGATTTAGACTTAAGATTACGTGAAAGAAATATTAAAACATTACACTTGGTTGGAGTATGTACTGACATTTGTGTACTTCATACTGCAATTGATGCTTACAATTTAAATTACAATGTAGTCATTCATGAAAGCGGCGTTGCAGCAACTAATGATGATGGACAAAAATTTGCTTTAAACCATTTTAAAAACTGTTTAGGTGCTAAAATAGAAAAATAGAATCTTATCAAATTATCGTGAAATTTAAATTGAAACAATTCATCTCCTACCTTAATTTTATATGAATACTTATTCCTATAGAAATATAAAAAGCACTCTCAAATTATATTATTTAAAAATAATATAATTTGAGAGTGCCCTATTTATATATTAAACTGTCACTTAATCTACAATATTAAACCAATCTCCAGAATTTTGAATTGTATTCCAAAGCTTTTCTGGTAATTTTAAATCATCTATATCTGAAACACTCAATGATTCCCTAATTTTATTAGAACTACCTGACTCTATATCATGAACCCAATCTGGATTAATAATAAGTCCATGGCCTATAGCTGCTAAATCTAAACCTTGTCTTAATGCCTTTTCAACTTTATCAGGGGTTGATAAAGAACCAGCTGCCATAAATGGGATTCTATGGTTTATATGTTTAACAAATAAACTAAGATACGTTTCATTTTTATTATCAACTGGGGTTGAAGATAATACATCTGCTAACGAAGCATGAACATAATCTACATTTCTATCAATTAATTTATCAAGTAACACATAGGTATCTTCAATTCTTAATCCGCCATCTATAGATTCTTCAGGAGAAAAACGATACCCTAAAATAAATGGTTTTTCCGCATACTTATCAATTACTGATTTAACTTCATCAATAACACTTAATGCAAAACGCATACGATTTTCTAAAGATCCTCCCCATTTATCATTTCTACGATTATAGTATGGTGATAAAAAGTTTTGAATTAAGAAACCATGAGCACCATGTATTTCAACTCCATCAAATCCTGCTTTTATAGCTCTTTTAGTTGTTTTTCCAAAATCTTTTATGATAACTAAAATTTCTGATTCAGATAATTCATGAGGTGTTAAGGAATCAACAAAAGAAGTTGCTTTAGTAGGAACAGCACTAGCACTAACTATCTTCTCTTTATCAACAAGTTGTGGAAGTGTTTTGTTACCAGCATGAAAAATTTGTAAAATAGATTTTGCTCCACCACTTTTAGAAGCAACAGCTAACTTTTTTAAGCTAGGCAGAAATTTGTCATCAGAAGCTTCAAACTCATTTGTAAAGCCTAAACTATTTGGGGACACTGGTGTACAACCTGTAATTACTATTCCTTCTCCTTTAGATCTTCTTTCATAATAAGCCACTTCTTCATCGGAAACAGTATGATCATCATTACTAGACCAAGTTGTCATCGGGGCCATAACAATTCTATTTTTAATAGTATCGCCATTGTTTAAATTAATAGGTTCAAATGTTTTTTTTAAATTTTCATACATAGAAAAGTCCTTCTTTCTTTTTAAAGAAATTAAGCTTTTACTGCATTCCAACTCATAGTAATTATATTATATATATTATTATCATTTAATTCCTTTTCTCCTGCTAAAACTTCTTTCACAAATTGCATTGCAGGATAGTGTGTAAATATAATTAATAATTCAATATCGATATTTTTTAATATCTCCTTGTCTTTACCTTTTTTATAAAAATCATAATGTTGTTGTAATATTTCTTTTAAATCATTTTTAGGTATTTTCTTACTTACTGGTGAATTATTGAATTGTTCAATAAACAAAAAAATACTTGGATTTTCTGAAATATACTGAATAAATTTTAATAATGAATTCTCATATTGTTTTTTAAATGAATTATAATTATCCACACCATCATATATTTCTCGCATCATTTCCTTTTTCACATTTGTATAGAGTTTAATTAATAAATCTTCTTTATTTTCAAAATATACATAAATTGTAGATGATGATGTACTTGCTCTGTTTGCAATTTTAGAAACTGAAGTCTCAGATAAACCCTGTTGATTAACTAAATCTAATGTTGCTTTAAAAATACGTTTTAATTTGTTCTTATCTTTATATCTCATGTGTTGGATTATAAACGATCATTCGATTATAATCAATGAAAATAATAATTAAATATATATATATATATAATTGTGTTAAATGAAATGTTTATCGCTTAATTCACGTCTATAATAAACGATCATTCGATTAAAGTCAAATGATTGTTTATAAATTAAAATTAAGCGACTAATTATTTGACTTATAGTATGCTTTAGATGTTTAAATGTACTTATGTTAAAGAAAAGAGGTTATTTTATTATGGCGCAATGGAGTAAAGAACAACTCAAAGGATTTGCTACAGCTGATGATATGCATGTTTCACCATTTTATGATGATGGTAAAACATATGGAACTCCTACTTGGATTTGGTCAGTTGTAAATAATGATAAATTATATGTCAGAGCATATAATGGCCAAAATTCACGTTGGTATCAATCAGCAACGAAACAACATGCTGGCAAAATTAAATTAAATGGTCATGAATACGAGGTTTCATTTAATGATGCCTCTGGTAATAAAGATTTAGATGAACAAATTAATAAAGCATATCAAAATAAATATGGTAATAGTTCTTACTGTCCTCCAATGTTAGAAGCTGGACCAATTTCTGCAACTGTGGAAATTGAACCTAAATAATATTAAAAGCCTTGCAAAAATTATTTTGCAAGGCTTTTGTTTTTAAACTAAACTTTTTTCCTCAGTGCTAATAAATGTACCTTTTCCATCAACAATTTGATAATTTTTATCAGCATATTTGATTAATCGATCATCATGTGTGATCAAAATAATTAATTTATTTTGTTCATGCGCTAAATTTCTAAATTGTTTCATAACTTCAATTGCCCTTTTACCATCCAAGGCAGCAGTAGGTTCATCTGCCAAAATAATTTTGGGATTAGTATAAATTGCACGAGCGATTGCAACTCTTTGTTGTTGTCCACCAGATAATTCATCAGGATAGTGATTTAATAAATCCTTCAATCCTAATTCATTAATAAGTTGCTTAAATGAAGATTCAGTAATATTATTATGGTCTTTTACACGATTGGCCAATTCAAATTGATCTTTAACTTTAAGGTATGGAAGTAAATTATATGATTGGAGCACAAAACTGATATTATTTAATCTAAAATTACTTTGTTCTTTTTTAGATAATGCTTCATAATCTTGACCATTAATCTTCACTTCACCTGATGTTGGTGATAAGATGCCGCCCAAAATTTTGATAAAAGTGCTCTTTCCTGATCCAGAAGGCCCAGTTACTGTAATCATTTCACCTTGATCAGCACTAAAGTTAATATCAGATAAAGCAGTTGTCTTGCTTAATTTAGTTCCATAAATTTTATTAATGTTGTTTAGTTCAATCATTTTCATTTTAATTAACCTCCAATCACGGTTGCTGGATCAATTTTGGTTACTGTACGCATTGGAATAATAGCGCCAATAATTGCCATTAATACTAGAAGTAATGCAGTTCCTGAAATTAATAAAGTATTAAATGTCATTGGAACTGCTGCTGGCATTAAGACTGCAGTAATAAGTGTTAGTAGTCCACTAATTGCTACACCAATGACAGACAAAATAACTGCTTGGCTAACAATGTTTTTAATTAGATAACTATTTGCAATTCCTTGGATTTTCATCACTGCAAAGAATGGAATCTTTTGCATTGTTAATACATATAAGAAAATTGCAATAATGAATAATGTAATTAATAGTAAGAAAATAATCATAAAGGTAAAAGTATTGTTTTGAGCACTATATCCAGGTAATTTTTGAATAAAATCATTTATTGATAATACCTGAGTACCGTTTGATAAATTGGAAACATTATTTTTGGTTACGATTGCACTAATATTTTTAACTTTATTATTGCCAAATTTAAATGCTTGGATATCATTTTCAGCTCCATAAATTACTGGAGCAACATTTAACTTAGCATTTTTAGTAACACCAACAATTTTAAATTTGGGTGAATTATTACCCATAGTAATTAGTTGTCCTAGATGATAATGATTTTCGTTAATCAAACTTTGGTCAACTACCACTTCTTTAGCATTTTTAAATTTACGTCCTTGTACAATGTTTAAATCATCGTAGATATATTGTTTCTTGTTAATACCTAAAATTTGTGCACCCGTTTTATCGCCCTTTTTAAGATTTTGAACGTTTGCTGATAATTGAGTAATTCGTGCTTGATTTTTACCAGCTTTAGTTGAATTGGCTTGTTTATTGGTTAAAGTAGATTGATTCAATGATCCATTAGCATCCGCATTTAAAACAATATTACTAGCATTCCAAGTATCAATTGCTTGGCGATTAGAACTACTTAAACCATTAGCTAAAGCTGTTAATACAAAAATTAAGTATGCAATTAAGATAATTACTAATCCGATTAATCCATATCTTAATTTATTTTTCTTCATTTCTTTAATAGATAAGAACATGTTTGAACAACTCCTTAATCAATTAAGCCCTTTTTAATTACATTTAAATATAATTTAAAATCAGATAATTCTTGATTTTTGTCTTCATTCATCAATATAGATTTAATAGTTGCATGTGCAGCCATTGTGACAAACTTATAAACAGATATTATCTTATTAAAATCACTTATCTTTTGACCATCAACTAATAAAATTAAATTGTCTTTACTTAATTTATGATAGTTATAGTTGCTTTGCTTTAGACTATATTGATTGTACTCAACATATAATTTGTAGAAATTTCTATATTTAGAATTATCAATCTTATTTATAAAATCAATTGTTGATTCATAAAATGCATTTAAAGTATTATTCTTTTCTTTTTTGATTCGTTCAAAAACATCAAAATGTACTTCATGCAAAACTACATCTAAAACATAATCATAACTATCATTAATATCATTAAAATATTTATAAAATGAACCCCTGGCAATACCACAATTTTTTATAATTCTTGCAACTTGAGCTTCAGACAATCTATATTCTGAAAATTCATTCAACAACGAGTTAAAAATTTGGTCCTTTTTTTCTTTATTTAAATTCTCAAAAGTTTTAGTAGCCATGTTTCCATCTCCCATTGTGACACAGTGTCACTTAATTTATGTTTTATATTTTACATTCATGATGACACCGTGTCAACATTGTTTTAAAAAAAGATTAGGTATTAAATTACCTAATCTAAAAGATCACATATCCTATTAAAGCAGCAATTATCCCAAACAAAGCAGTTATAAAATAATAAATCATAGCCATCATTTTATTTTTCATCTTCATCTGAACGATTTCATTCATATATGTAGAAAAAGTTGTGTAGCCACCAATAATCGCAATAAAAAAGGTTATCCAAAAGTTTATTTTAGGCAGCTGTCCATTAACTAATCCTAATAAGAATGATCCTGAAACATTAATAAATAGTGTCCCTATTGGAAAAGATATATTTTTAAAAAAAGTTTTAAAGAAAGTAGTTGCTAAAAATCTTAACACAGAGCCAATTGCGGCTCCTAACCCTACTGTCAAAACATTTATTATCATCTGACTTCACCTCTAAACATAATCAAGTTTCCTAATGAATTTCCTAAATTAGCAAAGATTAATCCGCCTATTAAACTTACTAATATATATAAAACACCTAGACCAATTTCATGGTTTATTAATAAGTTAATACTATCAAATGAAAATGTTGAAAAAGTGGTAAAACCTCCAATTAACCCCATACTCATTCCGCTGATAAAAGATTCAGACAAATTCATCACTTTTGGCAACATTCCTGTCATCAAAGCTAATAAAAAAGAACCAACTATATTTATAATAGCGGTGGCAATAAAATGATTATTCCCAGATATAAATGTAAAATAACCACGTAAAATACCACCAACAAAGCCAAAAATAAAAATATAAATAACTTTACGCATAACCAAATCGCACTTCTTTCGTATTCAATATGTAATATTTCATAATATATCATGAAATACTATTCAATTCATACTATACCAATTTACATTTTTCTTTTGACATTTGTACTTTCGATAACTATTATTATTAAAGTAGGTATTAATATAATTAAAATAATATTATTAGATAATTAAAAAATACATAAGGAGTACTCAAATATGCTACTTGGCAGCATTGAGGCGGGCGGCACTAAATTCGTTTGTGCCGTTGGTAATAACGATTATCAAATTGTTGATAGTGTAGTGATCAAAACAACGACGCCCGAAGAAACATTTGAAAAAACAATTAACTTTTTTAAAAAATATAAAGATTTGGTGGCTTTAAGTATTGCCTCTTTTGGTCCCATTGAAATTAGAAAAAAATCATCAAAATATGGATATATCACTGATACACCTAAAGAAGGATGGTCTAATGTTAACTTTTTAGGAACTATGAAGGATGCTTTTAATATTCCTATATATTGGACAACTGATGTTAATGGGTCTGTATATGGTGAATATATTAACTTTAAAAAACATGGTAAAGATTTAGATTCCATCGTTTACTATACAATTGGAACTGGGGTTGGTGCTGGAATCATCATTAATGGTAAATTCATCGGTGATATGGGACATCCAGAACTAGGCCATGTAAAATTAAAGCGTCATACCGATGATCTTAATTTTGCAGGTATTTGCCCTTATCATAAAGATTGTTTAGAGGGCTTAGTATCTGGCCCTACTTTTGAAAAAAGGGTGGGTAAAAAAGGTCAAGATGTTCCATTAAATAACCATGTTTGGGATATCATGGCTTACTATGTAGCACAAGCAGCTGTTCAAATGACTTTGACTTTTCGTCCAGAAAAAATCATTTTTGGTGGCGGAGTAGTCAGTGAAACATTCCTTAAAAAAGTAAGAGCAGAATTTGAAAAGCTACTAAATGGATATATCACAATTGATAATGTAGACGATTATATTATCATGCCATTAATTGACGATAATGGTTCAGCAACTTATGGTAATTTTGCATTAGCATCATCATTAATAAATAAAAACTAAGTGCATTTATGCACAATATAATTATTAATTAAAAAAATATAAAAATAATTGAAAAATAAGCACAACTTGTAAACCCTTTCATAGCAAAGATTTACTTGATGTGCTTATTTTTTATCGATTATTTTTCAATAAATTTTCCACAAAATGCTTTCTTTTTTTGAAAAATGAGTTATCATAATAGTTGTAAGATTGTGAAATGATTAATTAATCATTTTACACAAGAAATTAATAAACTTGAAATTCAATATGAAAGGATCTTGAATTATGAAAGCATTAGTTTTAACTGGTAAGAAACAATTAGAAATTCAAAATACTGAAAAACCTGAACCAAAGGCTAACGAAGTTGTTGTAAATGCTAAGTACGCTGGTATCTGTGGTACTGACTACGCATTATACAATGGACTTCCAGGTTCAGCTCCAGCTGTTCCTCCAATCGTTTTAGGACATGAAAACTCAGGTGTTATCTCAGCTGTTGGATCAGACGTTACTGATTACAAAGTTGGTGACCGTGTAACTGTTGACCCTAACATTTACTGTGGTAAATGTAAGTACTGCCGTACTGGACGTCCTGAATTATGTGAAAACTTATCAGCCGTTGGTGTTACTAGAAACGGTGGATTAGAAGAATACTTCACTGCTCCTACACAAGTTGTATACAAATTACCTGAAAATGTTGATTTAAAATCAGCTGCTACATGTGAACCAATTTCATGTGCCGTTCACGGTATGGACTTATTAAGCATCAAACCTTACCAAAACGCTCTAGTTATTGGTGATGGTTTCATGGGTCTAATCTTTGCTCAATTACTAAAATCATATGGTGTTAAATCAGTTACTCTAACTGGTCGTCATGATGACAAATTAGCTACTGAAAAGGAAAAGACTGGTGCTGATAAAGTTATCAACACTACTAAAGAAAAGATTCCTTCAGAATATGATGTTGTTATCGAAGCTGTTGGTCAACCAGCTACTCAAGAACAAGCTGTTGAAGCAACAGTTAAGGGTGCTCAAGTATTAATGTTCGGTGTTGGTGCTCCTAACCAAAAATTCGAAATGAACACTTACGAAGTATTCCAAAAACAATTAACTATCCAAGGTGCATTCATCAATCCTAACTCATTCGAAGATGCTATTGCATTACTACAAAGCAAGGGTGTAGATGTTGCTGACATTATTGATAATGTTATCAGCCTAGAAGATGTTGAAGGCGTTCTAAACGGTACTTCAGATCTTAAAGGTAAATGTGTAGTTAAAGTTTCTGACTAATTATTTGGAGGATAAAATTATGGCTTTAAACGATTACTTTGATGGATTACAACATGTTGGAATCCCTTCAAAAGATTTAGATAAGACAATTGAATTCTACAAAGCATTAGGCTTTGACCAAGCTGGCGCATTCCACAATGGTGAAAACCGTTGTGCATTCATGAGATATGGTAATTTAACCATTGAAACATGGGAAGGCGATCCAGTTGCTATGGAAAATGGTGCTATCAACCATCTTTCTATGAACTGTACTGATGTTGATAAAGCATTTGAAGCTGCTAAAGAACAAGGTTTCAATGTTTTAGATGACGAAATCCAATCAATCCCTACTTTCTGGGATAATGGTATTCGTTTCTTCAATATTCAAGGTCCTAACCATGAAAAAATTGAATTCTGCCAAATCATTAAATAATATTTGATAGAATAAAAAAATAACCTCCCTGTTGGGAGGTTATTTTTTTATTCTATTTTATGGATGTGTAGCATACAATGGTGTTTTCTTAGCGTTGTTCATTGCATCTTTTTGGTTAAAGTGAACGTATTTACTAGCAACCCAACCTTTTTGGCTAAAGCCTTTTCCATAAATGTTTACATAATAAGTAACAGATTGACTAAAACGACGTTTTTGATGTTTAGTTACTTTATAAAATTTGGTATCCATATGTTTTTTAGAAACCTGAGCAGCATAGTTTGATGGATTGTTCACAATAATTTTCTTTAAAGCTATTTTTTTATGCTTGTTAGTTATTAAGTAGCCACCAGGCTTTAAAGTAACAGTTTCATTTTCTAACTTAATAGTTCTTTTACAATTTTTAGTTGAATGAATCACTTTTCGTTGGTGATTTTGTTCAATATGGTGTTTATTTAAAGCTGAAACTAAAGGATTAACAGATACAATCAATGATCCCATAATCAATCCACTTAATAATAAATTGCGATAAATATTTTTCTTCATAAAAAGAATCTCCTTTTATTTATAAATAGCTACTGATTTCTTGTTAGCAGTATACGTTGCTAAGTTACCTTTGGCCATTACACGATTATGTTTAATCTTAAAGGATTTAATTGGTAAAACTTCGCCATATTTGGCTCTACGTATAACTTTACCGTTAATGTATAGATTAACACCCTTTTTGTTAATAACTTTCATGTAGCTCATATTTTTGATGTGATAATAAAGATTCAAATTAAGTTTCTTATTGTTTTTTCTATACAATAAATCATTAATTCTACCACCATAGGGAATAGTATTACCATCCAGCTTTTGACTCAACGATACACTAGGATAAGAATTAGTATATTGCCACAAATCATACTTATATGATGGATTAGGCATGTACTTAGAATAGGATGCCAGCCAAATATTATTATAAATTTTTAAGGTATTTTTCTTAAATAAATCCAATGTACTTTTAGAACCATATAATACAATTGGTTTGCCACCATTTACAGCTCGCATCTCATTAGCCCAGGCTGAAGTAGAAGCATCTGTATTATTTTTGAACCCAATTTCAAAATCATTGGCATAAAATAATGCACCCTTAGCTGAATAATATAGTCTACGTGCTTCTTGCCGTGCTTGATATGGGTTAGTATATTCACTATATCCGTAAACTCCATACTTTATATTATAACGATCCATTAATTTAACATTATGTTCAAATTTTATATCTTTGTAACTTCCATCTTGAACTCGTAAAATAACAAATTTAACTTCTTTTTTAAGATTTTTAGCCTGACTATCAGTTAAGTAACCTTGATATTGCGATATGTCATATGCAACAGGTGAATATCGTTGGCCACTAGCTTTAACATTCATTTCACCAAAAAATACAAATAAAAACATACATAAAAATAAAGTTGAAATGAAAACTAAAATTTTATTATTTTTATCCATAATTATTTACAACGTCCCTTTTAGTATTATTGGTAAGAAATTATAACAAAAAAATAGTCTAAAAACCACTAAGGCTTTTAGACTATTAAAAATATCATTATTTAATTGAAGTTGCCATCTTTAAGGCAGCTGTAGCATTAGGAGCTTTAACTGTGTAAACAGAATTTCCTTCTTGCCAAGTAACTGAGCTTTCAGTATCACTTTCAATTTGAATATTCCCCTTACTTTGAGGAATAGGTAATGAATTGCTTTGAATAAATTTAACAGCTGATTTAGCATTTTCTACCGCTTTGTCACTGCCATTTTCCATATTAGCATGTGATACTAGTGACCAATTACCAAAGTTAGTGCTTACATAAGCTTGACCAGCACCACGATCCTCATGTCCCTTAACACTGTAACCTAAGTCTACTGAAGGCAATCCTTTAGTACTGTCACTACTTTGATAATTTACTTGTTGACTAGCAGAACTAGCATTGCTATAAGTTTTCTTATTAAATGTTGCACCATCAGTAGAATATCTAACATTGTAGTTAGCTTTGTCACCACTAATTTTTGATGCAGCTGAGTTTTGTCTTGGTAATTTTTCGTTGCCTAATTTGTTATCAGTATGACTGGAACTAGCAGAATTGCTAGAACTTTCATCTGAAGATGATTTACTAGAACTTGAATTTGAATCACTTGAGCTAGAATTAGATGATTTGACACTTGAACTAGATTCTTGTGAGCTACTGTTTGATGATTTATCTGAGTTACCTTGACCACAAGCAGTTAAAACTAATCCTAGAACAGCAATTGCAGGTACAATTTTTTTCCATGCTTTCATATAAAATTTAGCATCTCCTTGTAAAACTATTTCTTAAATTCAGTATAACAAATGTATACTCCAATTTGTTTAAAGTTTAGGTTAAATTCTTGTTACTTTATCGTAAAGAACTGCAATAATATAAATAATGGTTTCAATCAAAGCGATAAAGAAACTGACAGGTAAGTTTGTAATAAAACTTAAATATAAACCAACCCAAGTTCCAATCAGCGAAAATATAAATGACAATAACGTCATCCCCCAAATACTATGAGCAAAGTATTTAGCTGATGATGCTGGAATGGTTAATAAAGCAAAAATCAATAAAGAACCAACGATTTGTGCGGTAACACTAACTGTACAAGCTAACAATATCAAAAATACGATTGAAACAAAAGTGTTGGCTCTAGAATTAAAACCAGCTCCAATGTCATCGAATGAATTATATTTTAACTTACGATAAATTAAGACAATTACCAAAATAATTAAAATACTTAATGCAACTAAAGTTGTTACATTATCCAAACTTATTCCCACAATACTACCAAATAAAATATTGGTAGCATAACTAGATTGACTATTAGCTAGTGATAAAAATAAAATCCCCAAACCAATAAACAATACCGAAAATACACTTATTGATGATTCACGGCGACTGACTTTAGAACCAACCGTCCCAATCATCAGTGAACTTAACACCGTAAATATTAACATCCCAATAATGGGGTTGGTTCCTAAGAATACTCCAAATGAAGCTCCTGAGAAACTGATTTCAGATAAAGTGTGAGTAAAGAATGCTGTTTTTCTAGCAACAACGAATACTCCCATTAATCCACATAAAATAGATATAAAGAAACTTGCAATAAATGCATATTGCATAAATGGATAACTGAACATATCTAACATTATTTTACCCCCTTTATCTTAGAAATGGTGCCTTGATGATTATCAATATTTAAATCATAATCACCATAAGTTTGTACCAAGACTGGATCATGGGTGATAAAAATAACTGCCGTATGTGTTTTTTTAATAACTTGTTTAACCACATCTAGTAATAAAAATTTAGCTTCTTTATCTAGACTAGCAGTACTTTCATCTAAAATAAGTAATTTAGGATCTGAAACTAATGCTTGAGCTAAGAACACTCGTTGCTGTTCCCCACCAGAACAATTACCTAATGGAGTTTTAGCTAAAGCTTCTAAATTAGTCATTTTAATAACTTTATTAACTGAAGCTTTCTCTTTTCTACTTAGCCAAGGCAACATTGAATGTTGTAATCCCAAACTAATAAAATCTTTTACCGTTAAAGGATAGTCATTATCAATATTTCTAAATTGTGGTACGTATTGAAATTGACTGCGTTTTATAGTTGCCTTAACTGTATTATTCTTATTAAAATTTTTTAAAATGGCTTTAACCATCGTAGTTTTACCAACACCATTTTCTCCTGTTACACAGGTTAAAGTAGCTGGTAAAATTTGAAATGATAAATTATTAATCAAGGTTCGATCTTGAACTGCAACGTTTAAATTGTTAACCGACAAAAGCGGTTGCTTATTTTCTTCCATCTTGTATCCTCTCTACTTGTTGGTATTGTGAAATCATCCATTGTTGATAAGTTGTCTTACTTGGCATTGTTTCAGTAACCTTAACCACTGGTACATTATGCTTATTAGCTAATTGGACTAAATTATCAACGATTGAATCACTCGCTTGAGTATTTTCAACAAAAAAGGCAATTTTATGGTGAATAATATCAAGTTGTACTGATCGAATTTCGTCAGGAGTTGGATCAGTCCCATTTTCAACTGCTTTGGAGTATCCACCATCTTTAATTTGATAGCCCATTTCATTTAATGAATAATCAAAAACTGGTTCTGAAACATCAACTAATTTTTTACTTTTATTAGCTTTTAATTGCGCGAGTTTATTTTGAATTGGGGTAAAACTTTTAATGTATTTGCGTGCATTATTCAAATAATAAGTTTTATTAGCTGGATCATTATTACTCAAAGTTTTAGCAACTTCATGCGTTAATTTAATCATGGTTTGACTAAAATACCAAACGTGCGGATTATCGCCTGTTTTCTTATTAAGTAGATGGGATCCAACATTTAACAAATTAGTATGTTCCTTAGTATTTTTCGTCAATGGTTCAATCCAAGAATCATAACCCAATCCATTGTAGATAACTAAATTAGCGTTTGAAATATCTTCGGCCACCTTAATTGTCGGTTGATAATCATGAGGATCGACATTGGGATTATTTATAATTGAGGTCACTTGGGCTTTATTTCCAGCAACCGCTCTAGCGGCTTGCCCATATATATCAGTTGAGGTGACAATTTTCATTTTATTTGATTTAGTAGCTTGATTATTACCACATCCCACTAAAATGATGCCAGTGAAAAATAGCATCATCACAACACACAATAAGTTCCGAAAACTTTTCAAAGTTAGATACTCCTTATAATTTCAAATATAATTAATTGATAATTATACATAATTGATACATAATTTTAACATATATATATTACAATTATTCTAATGACGATTTAGATTTAAATAGTATTCGAGGTAAATCAAATGATGAAACAAATCTGGATAGATTTTAAAAATGCCCCGTTCAAAATTTGGCTTATCAGAGGAATTATATCAGTAATTTTACTAATATTGCTAATTATTGAATTGGCTAGACTGATATCTTTGCCAAAAGTGGAAGCTGAAAGTTTGAACTTAAGAAACGCCCCAAATGACCAATCGCAAATTATTGAACAAATACCACATGGTCAACATTTAAAAATAATCAAAAGTAGTGAAAATAATTGGTGGTACGTCAAATATAACAATCACGAAGGTTGGATTGCATCCTGGTTATTAGATCAAAAAGATTATAATCCTAAGCATAGTAATAAAATGGCGGAAGCTACCATTGTTATTGACCCTGGTCATGGTGGATCAGATTCTGGAACTTTATCCGCTAATCAACAATACATGGAAAAAACTTATACTTTAAAAATGGCAGATAAAGTTGCTAGTCGCTTAAAAAATTTAAATGCTAATGTAATTATGACTCGTGATTCAGATAAATATATTAGTTTAGGTCAAAGAACTAGATTATCCAATAATATAAAAGCTGATTTATTCGTTAGTTTTCATTTTGATTCTGCCAATGGTAATGGTAGTGCTAGTGGCTTTGGAGTTTACAAGTACCACCCTAATGCCGATGGCATTGCTAATACAGTTAATGATGGTTTTGACTTACCACTACATAGTCGTGGAGTTTCAATGGGCGATTATTATGTTTTACGTGAAAATAAACAACCTGCTATTTTATTAGAAATGGGCTTTATGGATAGTGACCATGACTTGCAGTACATTAGAAGCAACGCTTATCAAGAAACTGTTGCCAATCAAGTTGGTCATTCAATTGATAAATACTTTAATAAATAAAAATAACCACTTAGGTGTATGCCTAAGTGGTTATTTATTTGATATTAGTTTTTAGCTAAATTCTTTAAAGATGAGATGGACATCATGACGATAAAGCTAAAGATGTATAAGCATGAGAGCATTCCCATAATCATGAATAGTGAATGACTTTCCATCAACAATCCAATAACGAATGGCGAAAAACCTCCAATTGCACGACCAATCCCCATAATAAAGTTGTTAGCGGTTGATCTAATTTCGGTTGGATATAGTCTACTAATGATTGCTCCATAACCACCATACATTCCATTTGAAAAGAAACCTACAACTGTCGAAGCTAGCAATAATGTAAATCCATTAACTGCAATCGTAATTCCATATACTGCAAATGCAGCAACTAATAAGAAGATTCCAAATGCTTTACGTGGTCCTAATTTATCTAAGATAGTTCCAAAGGTTAACATCCCCGCACTCATTCCGGTAATTGTTACAATCATCCACAATGATGATCCAGAAACGCTTAATCCCAATTGTTTTTGCATGATTGATGGCAACCAGTTAATTAATCCATAGTAACCGGCAATTTGCACAATAACCATCGTACTTAATGCTAAAGTTTGATAAGTAATCTTAGGTGTTGCAAACAATTTTTTAATTGAAACTTTAGGACGTTTCTTAGTATTTGACATTGCTGCGATAAAATCAGGACTTTCCTTTAAATGTCTTCTGATTATAAATGCAAAGAAGATAGGAATGATGCCGACTAAGAATAATGCTCGCCACCCAAACATGGGAACCATAAATGCTGCCAATAATGCTGCCACAATGGATCCTAGTTGACCGCCGATTGTTGAGATGGATACTGATTTACCTAATTGTTTCTTTTGGAAACTTTCACAAATCATCGCAACTCCAGCTCCATATTCACCACCAGCACCTAATCCAACTAGGAATCTTAGGATTAATAATGTTGTAAAGTCTTTGGCAAAGACAACTCCAGCAGTGGCGAAAGCGAAAATGAAAATTGTATAAGTTAAGATTTTAACTCGACCAAAACGATCAGCCAAAAGTCCAAATAAAATACCACCCAATAACGTTCCAAAAGTAGTGATTGTTGACAACATCCCAGCAGCTGCTGAAGAGATGTGCAAACTTGCAATGATTGAAGTCAAAGTAAAAGAGATAAATGATATATCCATACTCTCCAACATTTGACCAACCGAAGTTGATGCAATCACCCATTTTTGGTTTTTCGACGTTAAAGCGTGGCTTTTTTGCGTATTTTCCATATTCAATTCCTCCAAAACGAATGCTCGCAGACATTCATTATTTTTTTGAAATATCTATGACTAAGATATTTTATTCTTAAAAAAATTATGCACTATATTTTTTTAGATTGCAAGTTCAATTTTAAAGTTTGCATAAAATTTAATTTAATGTATAGTAAAAGTAATAAATGATTTTAAATTAGTCCAGAGAGACTAGCAAATCGATGAACGGAATAAATGTACCCAACACTCGTCGTCTAGTCTCTTTGATTAGACGATTTTTTATTTGGAGGGTAATTAATGAAACCAGTTTTTATTGCATTAGATTTTCCGACAGCCGCAAAAACTTTTGAATTCTTACAGACTTTTAGCGAGATTAACAATCTGTCAGTAAAAGTGGGCATGGAACTTTTCTATCGTGAAGGTCCCGAAATAATAAAAAAACTAAGACAAAAGAATATCAACGTTTTCTTAGATTTAAAATTACATGACATTCCACATACTGTTGAAAAAGCTGCTTTCCAATTAGCTCAACTAGATGTGCAATACACCACAATTCATGCACTTGGCGGTGGCAAAATGATTCAAGCCGCTAGAGATGGTTTAGATGCAGGCAGTAAACAATATCATACTAAAACAACTAAATTGTTAGCCGTTACTCAATTAACCTCTACTTCAGAAGCACAATTAAAAGTTGAGGAACAAGTAGATGTTAGTATGCCAGAATCAGTATCTCATTTAGCCAATATTGCTTATCAAAGTGGTGCTGATGGTGTTATTGCATCAGCTTTAGAAGATGAATTTATTCATAAAAAGGTTAACAAAAATTTATTATGTATTAACCCTGGAATTAGACTCAATAGTAATAACAATGACGATCAAAAAAGAGTCGTTACTCCGATTAAAGCAAGGCAATTAGGTAGTGATGGCATTGTTGTTGGACGTAGTATTACTAAAGCAGATAATCCGGTTGAAACTTACAAAATGATTTTTGCAGAAATTAATGGAGGTAAATAATATGACTCAATCAATTAGTTCTAAAATTGCAACAGATTTATTAAAAGTAAAGGCGGTCTCATTATCACCCAATAAACCATATAATTGGTCATCTGGTATTAAAGCTCCTATCTACACTGATAACCGTATTACCATCAGCTATCCTAAAGTAAGAGATGATATCGCTGAAGGTTTAGCTAACTTAATCAAAAACAAGTTCCCAGAAGTGAATGTCATTGGTGGAGTCGCTACCGCTGGCATTCCACATGCCGCTTTAGTCGCTGAAAAGTTAAATTTACCAATGATTTATGTACGTTCTAAGCCTAAAGACCATGGACAAGGTAAACAAATGGAAGGCGTTGTTGATGAATCTTCAAAAGTCGTCTTAATCGATGATTTGTTATCAACAGGTCATAGTGTTTTAAATGCTGCCAAATATTTAACTGATAATCATATTAAAGTTCTAGGTGTAGCTGCTATTTTCACTTATGGATTACCTGATAGTTTTGCTAATTTCAAAAAAGCTGGCATTGATTTTGATACTTTAACCGACTATCCAACAATTATTGAACAAGCAAAAATAGACAATTTAATTTCTGAAGAAGAATCTGTTTCATTAAGTAAGTGGCATCAAAATCCATGGAATTGGAAAAGATAAAAAATTATTATAAAAAAGGAATCTTCTCAAAGATTCCTTTTTTATGTTAAATATTATCCATAAGTTAAAGAATTTGCCTGCCACATATTATTACGATATTTATAATAAATATTTCCATTAGACATATTCCAAATACGTTGATTATTTAATTTAGCATTTTTATTAAACACCATCATATCATCATTCTTTTGATCTGTAATATCAATACTAGACCAAATAATATTTTTGTCGACATAAGTATTATATTTTTCGAAAATTGTATATTTTTTATTATTGCTAGAATATAATTTTCTAGGTACATAATAAACTTTATTGTCTATTTTTATCATGAAAACATTTTTATTCTTCTTTTTAATGTAAAATGATCCGAGCATTTGATTAGCATTGTAATAAAAATCTAATCTCGTTTTAGTTCCGTAATAATTAGAGTTTTTCATGAATTTATTTGCTTTTGATAAACTGTCATATAAAGGAACATCAGAATATCCATCAGCCTCTGAAGAATAAGAGTAATGCATCCATTTTGGATTTATATAACCTTTTTCCCATTTATTATAAGAAAAATAATCATTATTTGAACGATGCTTAATACTAAATTTAAAATGATGCTGTGTTTTTATATTATTATTGATTAGCAAGTCTGCTGCGTATTTAGCGTATTGATAATAATTAGTAAAGTTTTCATTAAATCCCTTAGGAGTACCATTGTAAAAATACGATTCACCTAATTCATCATAGAACTCATAATTTTTAGTTAAATATTCTGCATTTTTGCGATATAGATTATAAATATAATTCTTAGCTTTATTGTCTAAAAAGTGATTTGAAACATAACTATTAGCTTTATCAGTAGTTCTTGAGGCAGAATAATCTGCACCATCAAACAATTCTGAATTTTTTTGCATTTCTTGTTTTGAATGCACAAATGCATGCACGTTAACATCATTATTTAAATTGAAAATAAATAATAATCCAAGTGAAGATATAGCAGCAATCATTATTTTATAAATATTTTTCATAATAGGATCTCCTTTAAACTTACAAAATTGGCGAGAATAGACGACTAAATACCTGCTTAAATCTTAACCATATTGGTTGGTTATTCATGCTTTCAACAGTTTCTAAAGTACTATCTCTCATATCCTTAATGTAAATCGAACGTAATTGATTGCTAATAGCCTCATCATATAAGAAAGCATTAATTTCAAAGTTTAATTTAAAACTACGAAAATCAAAGTTTGCTGACCCTACTGATGAAACCTTACCATCAACAACAATTGTCTTAGCATGTAAAAATCCTTTTCTATAGAAGTAAATTTTTACACCATATTTAGCCAATTGTTTAGCATAATATTGCGTTGCTCGATATACAAATGGATGATCGGGCTTACAAGGAATCATAATTCTAATATCTACTCCCGACATTGCGGAACTTTTAATAGCATCAGTAGTACTATCATCAGGAATTAAATATGGCGTTTGAATCCAACAATAATTTTTAGCAGTTTGAATTAGTTTAATATATCCCAATTTAATTTGTTGCAAGCTAGTATCAGGACCACTAGATACAATTTGCACATTCGTACTGCCATCTTGGTAAGTAGGTGGAAAATAGAAATCTTTATTATTAACGTCATCAATTTGGCGATGAATATCAGTAACATTCCAGTCCAAAATAAACTGAGCTTGTAAATTATAAACGGCACTCCCAATTATTCTTAGGTGGGTGTCACGCCATTTACCAAATTTCTTTTTACGATTTAAATACTGGTCTCCAATATTGAATCCACCAATATAACCAATCTTTCCATCAATTACAACAATTTTGCGGTGATCTCTAAAATTTACACGAAAGTCAGTAATTGCGGAACGAGTATGTAAAAAAGGTTCGGCCATCCCACCAGCTTTAGTTAGTGGCTTAAAGAAGCAACGAGTGGTTCCTAGAGAACCAAAACTATCATATATAACGTGGACTTTCAAACCCTGTTTAGCTTTTTTAACCAACATATCTAAAACTTGATTACCAATTTCGTCGTTATAAAATGTATAGAATTCAATATTTATTGATGATTTGGCTTTATTTAAATCTCTAAGCATCTTGTTAAATAAATCATTACCCTCAATGAAAATTTTAATATGATTACGCCTGGATAAATCTGAAATATCAGAATTTTTAAATAATTTAACTAAATTTCTAGCAGAATAAGAAACCTCATCTGCTTTAATCCCCCTGGGATTACTATGTAATCTGAGTTGTTCTTCGAGCACTTGATGAATTCTTTCATTATCCCTATCTTGGAAACGAAATAATCTTTTTTTAGGCAATTTTCTACCAACGAAAGCATAAATTAAAAAACCGATTACTGGTAAGAAAGATAAAACTAATAACCATGCCCAGGTGGCAGATATTTCTCGTTCTTCCCTAAAAACAGTGATTAACGCTAATACTTCATTGGCTAAAATAACAAAATCAATAATAGCCTTTATACTCATTTAAAATCCTCTTTTTTTAATGTATTTATAATAATATTATAGCATATAATATTTCTACAAATGTGTATCGTGATATACTGTTAATATATTAAACAAGGGGGTTATAAATTGACGTCCACTACTGAACTAAGAAACATGTTGACTTTGGACTATGAAATGGGTCCATTCATTTCACTTTATGTTACCTTTAAAGAAATAAGTAACAAAAATGAATACTTAAATTTAATTCAAAATATAAAAACAAAATTTATTAACAAATATGATGAAAGTTTATGGTCTAGATATGAACGTAAACTTAAAAAATTCAATTTTGACCGTGCTAAACACGTTGATAATGGAACTGGATTTGCATTATTTGTGAGCGTTAAAGCTATTCATTCATTCACATTAACTAAAAATACTGATACTAAGGTTATGATGTCAGATACTATGGATATTATTCCACTAATAAAAGAAATAGAAACTGAATTACATTATCGATTATTGGTATTAGAAAAAAATAGTTTTAGATTATATCGTGTTGATAATGGAAAAATTAATGAATTCAATTTGGTTAATAAACCTATTTCTATTCTATTAGACAATGATCAAAATAAATTTTATCAATTAGTTGATGAATATATTACCGATATGTTCAAAGATGATGATTATTTACCAACTGTCCTAATCGCTAACGATGAAAATCATAATCTATATGCGAAAATCGCTAAACAACCTAAGTTATTAAAAGATATAACTTATGAAGATGATGTTAATGAAGACAATCTAAATGACATCGTTGATAAAGTTAATCAACAATTTTATAAAGCTGGCACTGCTAATAATAAATTCAATTATGAAAAAGCTAAAGCTGATAATGCTGCTTCAGATGACCTAAATGAAATCATTTATGATGCCACTGCAGGTAAAATTGATACTTTATTTATCAATGAAGATAACTATGAAAAGCTTTATAATGATTTGGCGATTACAACGATTGGTTTTGCTGGAGAAGTGTTTGTTCTTTCTAAAGAAGATATGCCAGTTAATGCTAATTGTGCAGTCATCAATCGACAATATGTATAGTAAAAAGCCTACTCATTTTAGTAGGCTTTTTAGTTTTTAACTCCATAATTTTCATAAGAGTCACTAATATTTTTTCTGATATTCGATGGAATTTCATCTTTGCTAATTAATTCAGCTTTAGAAACATATGATCCCTTATGAACAACTTTGGCCCAGCGATGATTAGCATCGTAAAAACCAGTAGCAAAGTTTAGATATTCACCTTTTCCATCAGCATCATGAACATAAGAATAAATCTTTTCAGGATGATTAACATATTTTCTATAATCTTTCTTATTATAATTATTCTTGATAATTTGACTTGGCGTTTTCTTAGGCAAAATAGCATATCCCTGCTCTGTTTTTAATGATGGATTAAATCTATCAAAAGCAACAGAATGCGTTTCTTCACCATATGCAAAAAATAACATAGCACACGATATTAATAACGATAATACAAAAGCACCACTAACAATATAAAGATATTTCATGTACTTATGTTTACTCCTTACATCATTACTAATTTGTTCAACCATTTCGTGATTTTCGCCCAATAGTTCATTTAATGAAATACGTAGGATTTTACTAATATTAACTAGAATATCTAAGTTAGGATAGCTTTGATCATTTTCCCATTTAGATAATGCTTGCCTAGTTACATGAAGTCGATCAGCTAATTCTTGCTGAGTAAAATTGGATTTCTTGCGACCATCTTTTATTTTTTCACTTAAATTCATTCCAACGCCTCCTATATTCATTAAATTACTATATTAGGAGATAAAATGTCACGCAACTTTCGGTTGCAAGACCGCTGTGACAACATTTTTAATTAATCATTTTGCACAATACTTGTTTTTCTATCCATTACAACTCCTGAATGATCATGATAAATGAAATATAGCAAAAAAAGATCCATTAATTATTTTTCAATAATTAATGGATCTAAAAATTTTTTATTATTAATTATGAGCACTTGTAATTTTTTTAATAGACTTTGGTAGGCTGTTGGCAAGAGCCAATCTGTACATTCTATCTTTATTTAATTCACTATAAACATTATTTTGCATTCTTCGGTTATATCTTAAATTAGTATGTTCTTGAATATGACGATATTGGTTAGCAGCTTTTGTTTCTCTGATTTCTCTAATTGTATCTTTGGAAACATTATCTTTTTCGCCATCTTCATAGTTATTCATCATATTTTTAACTTTTGAGATCACATTATCTAACATATTAATAACTCCAATCTATAAATTAAAATAACTAACAATATTATTTTAACATTAGTTGAATAGTTAATGTTATAAGAAATACATAGCAATATTAATTGTTGGTGTGAACATATCTAAAGTCATAATTACCACCACTTGGATAGTAGTTAACTCCTTGAACACGATTTTTTAATACTTGTGGACTGACTAATTGATACAAAGGTGCTACTGCTTGATCTTTTAACATTACTTTTTGTGCATTAACCATATCATTCCAACGTTTTGCATAATTATTTGCATCGTTAGTAGTTGCTTTTTTCATTAAACTATCATATTGAGAATTGCTCCAACCACCATGATTATAACCATTATTAGTAGTCATTAAACTCATAAAGCTAACTGGGTCTGGAAAGTCAGCAATCCAAGCATCAACAGTTAAATCAAAATCACCTTTTTCAGTTCTTGAAGTAGCAACTTTTGCTGGCACATTAACATCATTAACTGTTAATCCAGGTAACTTTTGAAATTCATTTTGCATAAATTCAGTCATTGATTTGGAATCTGATGAATCATCTGATAATAAAGAAAGATTTAATTTGTTTTGGCCTACTTCCTTCATCCCTTTAACAAATAATTTCTTCGCTTGTTCTAGATTACTTGATACAGCTGATGAAACATAACCATCATCAGTAAAATCTTTTCCTTTATATTTAGACATATCTGAAGCAACAAACCCTTTTGCTGGAACCGATCCATTACCTAAAACATTATTAGTTAGTTCATTACGATTAACAGCTAGTGACAATGCTTTTCTAACATTAACATTTCTTAGTGCTGCAACTTTCTTTTGATTCATTTCTAGATAATAAGTGCCTGCTTCTTTTCTAGGATGATATTCAGAATTACCCTTAAAACTTGATACTTGGCTTTTTCCGCTTAATTGCATTTCATCTAAATTGCCGCTTTGATATTGATCTAAAGCAGTTTGTGGATCCTTAGCAACACTAAATTTCATAGTTGATAATTTAGTGTTATTTTTATCCCAATAATAAGGATTTTTTACTAATTGCCAATTATCGTTAGTTCCAGTCCAACCTTTAACTTGAAAAGCACCATTATATAATTGCTTATCACTTGTAGTTGCATATCCACTACCATATTTGTCTACTTCAGATTTACTTTGTGGATAAGTTGGTGGCATTGTTGCAACGTATTTAAAGTAAGTTTCTGGTTTGTCTAAACTAACAACAAATTTATAATCACCTTCAGCTTTAACACCTAAACTAGAAACTGGCATTTTACCTTTAGCGACAGCTCCAGCATTATGTACATTATCAAATAAATATTGATAAGCAGCAGCAGTTTTAGGATTCACACTTCTTTGAAATCCATAAACAAAATCTTTAGCAGTTACTGGAGTCCCATTACTCCACTTAGAATGTCTTAAATTAAATGTATAAGTTTTACCATCTTTCGATACTTTATAGTTTTTAGCAACACCTGGAACAACTTGGCTGTTTTTAGTCATAACCAAAAGCCCTTGGTTGGAATTATTCAAAGTTACATCACTCACTTGATCAACTAATTTTGATTGATCTAGTGTTAATAAGTTAGATGGCTCTGACATATTTACAACTCCATTATGACTACCACTGGCTTGATTACCACAAGCGGCTAATCCTAAACTTGATAAGGCCGTTAAAGCCAAAACTGACAATACTGATTTCTTCATTTTATAATCCCCCTATGTTTATAGTGACTACCCAATGAAGAAATCATTTATTATTTTAATATCTCCATTGGAAGTCTACTTTTATGAAATTTATAACTAATTACGATTCGCATTTTGAATGCCACTAATGTCATGTTTCATAAAAATCACCCCCTTAAAGTTATGTATAAAAAAAGCGCCCCATATTTCGCATACACGAAATAAAGGACGCTTGCGCGCGGTACCACCTTTTGTTATACCGTTTTTAATTTCATTTTTAATATGGCAAAACGATATCACTCAAACAAACCTGTTGATTTGCAGATTCAATAATGGGAATTCCCAGCTTGGACTACTTTATTTTGCCCAGCAGCTAATAGATGATTTTCATTTTTACACTCATTAATTCCTTTCACCAAACGGAATCTCTCTAAAAAATCATGTAAAAATTACTCTTTCTATTTCAACGCTTTTGATATATTTATTTGCCAACAATTTAAATCCTAATACTTTTCTCATCTTTGTCAAATTTTTCTAAAAATAATTTAATGTTTAGACTAATCTATTACTTTTGCATTTTAATCAATAAATGTGAGATAATAACATTTATGCTATTTATAAAAAATAAATAGTTAAAATATGACACTTCAGAATAAAACTAAAAGCATCACATCCATATATTTATGTTATATAATATATAAAATGATTGCTATTTGATTTAGGAGAGGATTTTAAAAAGATGTCAGACATAAAATTAAGACCTATTTTAATGGAATGGGCACAAGATTATAGTGATGAAATTGTTGATTTAGATTTTGTTAGAGACCAACTATCAGATGAACAATTTGATGATTTCATGAAACAAGTTAAGAAACTTGATTTGTTAACAAACACTGAGGCATATAAAATTATTTATGACGCTGCTAAAAATGATCTTGAACTAAATCACATTGATGATTTAGAAAATCGTACTACTCAACTAAGAAGATTAATTGAACTATGTGGTGAATTTAGAGAAACACCTAAATTTGTTTTATTCGCTAACATGTTTACTCATGCTGGTGTATCAACAGATGAAACTTTTGCACGTTTAACATATGCTGAATTAGCATTACAAGATTTTGAATAAATTAAAAGAGCATCCAAATATTGGATGCTCTTATTTTTTTACATATTTTTAAACAAATGGACGGCCACCTGCAGTAATAAAACCAATAATAAATAACAAAATTAATGCACAATATAAGCTTATTATCATACCCTTAGTGATACGTCCCTTATTCTTTTCGGCAAACGTCATTTCTAGCAATCCAATAAACATTATTGCTGCTAAAACTTTTAAAATTGCAAAAATTGGATTACGGTCATATGCCTTAAAAAATAAAAGTGATCCCGTAACAATAAAAACTAAATAAGTTACACGACTAATCATCATGTAAGGCATAAATCCTTTTTTCTTAAAAATTGATAATGATACTAAAACTATTAAAAGTATTGCGAAAATTAAATGAATCCACAAATACATATAAATTAAACACTCCCATTAAATTCAATAAAAATCCATCAACTACTTAGATTCATGTTTATAATCGTCATCAATTTCAGATTGGTCTACAAACAATGAACCATCAGAATTACGTAAAGGGGTTAAAGTACTACCATAACCACCATACTCCACTCCTGTACGTTGATCGATATAAATGGAAACTCCTGTAAATGATTCTTCAACTAATTTAAATCTTTTAGACAATAAAACTGCCTCCTTGAATTCGTCAATAACTATACAATTATAAATCTATTCTATTGTACATAATAAAGCATCAATAATCAAAAAAGCATTAGACTGGCAAATATAAATTATTTTGATATATTATTATTGAAGGAGGTGCAAACTATTAATTACGATGAATTTAAAGCTAAACAGTTAGTGCGACCATATATGCGAAAATACTTAAAAAAATATAGTGTTGAAAAAAATAATAAACTTGATCTAATAAAATTTCAGGACTATTTATTTAAAATGTATAAAAATAAAGAACTAAATGAAAGCCAAACTTTATATGTCGCTGAAGATTATTTAACTTTTGAACTATATCAAGATATTCGAGAAAATATCCAAGCATATAAAAAACGTCAAGATAGGAAAAATGAACTAGATAACTATTTAAGATTATGGTTTATTTTCGCAACTGGTTTAGTATTGTTTGGGATTGTTTTTAGTATTGCATCTTTTGCTTCTTATGAAAATTTCACTGATCGTAAGGTTATCCTTTTCTTTTTAATTTCATCAAATTTACCAATTGCTATTTTTTTGCTCAGCAATATCGTTAACAAAACTTTATACCGTTTAAGTTATTCTAAAACCATAACAACGTTTGTCATTCCCATTATCTTTGGCATTGCGACAATGAGTTATCGTAGATATTTTCCACAACTCAGTTTTCATAAATACAGAGAAAATGATGTTATCATCTTAATTTCTATCACAATGACGTTCTTATTAGCTGTAATATTCCTAAATTTACTCTCACTAGTAACTAAAATGTTAAAACGTCATTACGAGAAAAAAGGCGAAGATGATTAATAAAAAGGACTAGATTTAATAATCTAGTCCTTTTTTCTATATCATTTTACTTAAAAATCTTTTAGCATTTTCAGTTTGTGGTTGATTAAAGAAACCATCCGGAGTTTGTTTTTCTTGTAACTTACCTTCATCCATAAACCAGATTTGGTCAGAAACGTTCTTCGCAAATTCCATTTCATGAGTAACAATAATCATGGTCATATCTTGTTTAGCAAGTTCTTTCATTACATTTAAAACTTCCCCTACTTTTTCCGGATCTAGAGCAGAAGTAGGTTCATCAAACAAGATAACTTCTGGATCCATCGCTAAAGCTCTAACAATGGCCACACGTTGTGCTTGACCACCAGATAAACTAGCCGGAAATACATTAGCTTTATTATCTAAGCCAACTGTTTTTAATAATTCATGCGCTTTATTTTCAGCAGCTTCTTTAGTCATGCCTTTAACTTTAATTGGTGCCAAAGTAATATTATCTAAAACGCTTTTATTTTCGAATAAATTAAAACCTTGGAAAACCATTCCAATCTTAGTTCTTAATTGGATTAATTCTTTAGCAGAACTAGAAACTAAATCTTTGCCATTTAATAAAATTTTTCCGCTAGTTGGTTCCCCCAACATATTAATGCAACGTAGGAAAGTACTTTTACCGGCACCTGAAGGCCCTAACAATGAAATTACATCACCTTTGTTAACTTCAGCATTTAAATTTTCAAAGATAACATTGTTTTTAAATTTTTTAGTTAAATTTTCAATCTTAATCATTGGTTCCATGGTTAAACTTCCCTTCAAAGTATTTCATCATTCTAGAGATAGTAAATGTGATGATAAAGTAGATCACCATAATAATTGCGATTGGGGCAACCCCTTTATAAGTGTCTGCTTGAACGGCTCTCATTTGATACATTAACTCACCTACTCCAATTACAGATGCTAATGAGCTATCTTTAATCAAAGTCACTAATTCATTCCCAAGAGCTGGCCAAATATTTTTGAAAGCTTGAGGTAAAACAATGTATCTCATTGATTGTTTACTAGATAATCCTAATGAAAGTGCAGCTTCGTTTTGACCAACTGAAATGGAAGTAATTCCACCTCTAATGATTTCGGCTACATAAGCTCCAGAATTAATTGAAATAGCAACAATTCCAGCTGTTAATGCTGGGACGTTAACAACAGCTCCTAGGCCAAAGTATACAAACATAATTTGCACTAGTTGAGGAGTTCCACGAATGAACTCAATGTAGCAAACTGCCACTGCATGTAATAACCAATTATGACTTAATCTCATTAGTGCGAAAATAACACCAAGAATAATACCAAAAATAACTGAAATAACTGAGATTAAGATTGTATTTTCAATTCCTGAAATAAAGAAGTCTTTATACTGCCACATTGAATTGACGGTTGATTGATTCTTATTATTAGGCATTTCATTAATTGCCGTTGGAATAAATTTATTAGTGTATTGATTGTCTTTTTGTAAATTAGTAATTGTCTTGTTTGCTGATTGAACTAATGAATTAGCTCCTTTGGAAAAAGCAATATTATTATCTGAATCACCTGAGTGAAGTCCCGATGGAATTGTGACAATTCCACTATTATGATTTGCATAGGCTTGGGCAACTGATTGATCCATCGCAACTGCAGAAATTTTATTGGATTTCAAAGCCATGATTAAATCATTAGCATTTTCCATACCTTTAGTAGAAACACCAGATAATTTTTTAATTGAATCATATTGAACAGATCCAACTTGAGCTCCAACTGCTTTACCTTTCAAGTCATGATAATCTTTTATTTTATTTTTGTCGTCTTTGTTGATAATTAGTCCAGTTCCAGATTTGTAATAACTATTTGAAAAGCTAACACTCTTCGCTCTTTGTGGAGTTTTATTTAACCCTGCGATTACCATATCAACTTTATTTGTTTGTAATCCAACTAGTAATGAATCAAATCCCATGGATTTAACTTGTAGTTTAACTCCCATGTCTTTAGCAATTTTTTGGCCTAATTGAACATCAGCACCTTCGACTTCATTTTGACCATCCTTATTACCTAAAAATTCATAAGGAGGATAATCAGGGGAAGTCCCCATTACCAAAGTACCCTTCTTTTTGATGTTAGCTAAATAATGATCATTAGTATTAGCTGCATTCACGTTAGTAGTGCTAAACATTCCTAATAATCCGATGAAAAATATAAACATAATTGCAATAAACTTAAAATGTTTCATGTGAAACTACTCCCTTCTTCTACAAAATAAAAAAGTCCTCTTGGAAATTAATCCAAGAGGACGATTGCTCGCGGTGCCACCTCAATTTTTAGTATTCTCACAAATACTAACTCAAGAAGTTATAATAACTTCCGCAATAACGCTGCGAACGTAACTTTTACTCATTTCAAAGTTAAACTTACAGATACGATTTACTAGATATTATCTTTAGCTCTCATCAATTACTAAATTCTCTGTAAATAACAATTCTAATAAAATTTCTGTCGATGCTTTTAAAATATTTAATTAAATAAAAAAGTCCCCTTGGAATAAAATTCCAAGAGGACGAATCAACCGCGGTGCCACCTCAATTTTTAATATCTTCACAGATATTAACTTACGAAGTATAAAACTTCAGCAATTAACGCAGCTAACGATTTTTTCTACTCATTTCGAAAAATGACTCTCAGGTACGATCTAATTAGGATATTGCTTAGTTTCACAACCCTAAGCTTCCTGTGAAATATCTGATAATTAGAATTCCTGTTCAACGTCTTGTTTAATTGGTGAATATCATATAACGATGTTATAAAAATTGCAAGTGTTTTTTAATTTAATTTTAATCCAAAAAATATAAAATAAATGATAAACTAAGTATTGTGATAATTTTCAAGTTACATATTAATAAATTATGACTAATAATACATACTTAGGAGAATATACATGAATTTAAGAAAAATGATAACAATAACTGCGAGTGTAACAATTATTGCTACAAGTTTTTCAACAATAAGTAACATAGAATCAAATTTGATAATTGTAAATGCTGATAGTAAAAATGAAATAAGCAATGAACAATTTGATTCTGATGCTAATGCTGCAGCAATGGCTGTATCAATAAACAAAGGAAATGGCTTTACTGTTGGAGATCTAGATGGATTAAAGGCAGATGATGGTAATAGGTTATCTGCGTACACTGACAATGATAATAAAGATTCTTTTGCCGGATTAATCAGTGGAATAACTAATGATTATAAGGATGACGATGATGATTATGAATATCCAGATTCATATAATGCACTGATTTATCTATATAATCATTTTTATAATAGATTTGATTCTACAACTCAAGGAATTTTATCATCATACTATAAAGATACGAATATAGATAATTATTGCGACCTAGCTATGAATTTAGCAGAAGCTATACAAAATTGGGGTAAGCAATTTGATGATGTAGCACCTTCACCAAGAGAAATACAAGAAAACAATGCTAAAGAACAAGAAAATAAGGCCAAAAAACAAGCCCGCATTAATAGAAAAAATGCTTCCAATAGAAAAGTAAAAATTTCTAGAGCTAAAAAAAATTTAAAAATTGCTAAATCAAGATATAATAAGGCTAAATATAATTTCAAAAAGCATCATTCAAAAAAGAATAAGAAATCATTATCTAAGGCTAATCATAATCTAAAAGTTGCTAAATCTAAATATAGTGCTTTAACTAAATAATTAGGTATAAAAAATAAGCTGCCATTTTTGGTAGCTTATTTTTTATCTAATTATTCCAATGAATCCCAAGGTTTCAATTCAATTGGAGCTTGATTTAACATTTCTTTTTGTTTATCAGTTAAATATTTTTTATTAACAACCACTTCATATACATAGTCATTCATCCAACTATCGTCCATGGTGTAATAACCATCAAAGCCATTCTTGGCACCCCAGGAATTTTCCATCTTCCAACGACGTGGTTGATCATCAACTAAATCCACGCCAGTTAACGCCGTTGCATGTGAAACTTCAGCATCATGATATTCAAAACGATCCTTTTTACTCATTGATAAATCAATGTTAAATAAGTCGGCATAACGATACAAATTAGAATCTAAATATCCAGCCTTACGTTCTGATTGTTGCGCAATATCATTAGAAATCCAAACTGCTTGGCCGTCTTTTAATTGAGCAATTGATGCTTTCTTCAAATCTTCCATTGGTAAGTTTAAGAATTCAATATTACGACCACCCACAACATTGTCTTGAGCACTCATGCTATAAACTTTTGCGTAATCCTTATCAGGTGAATTACTTAAGACTACATAATCATCTAAATCAATATCAGCAAAGTATTTATCAAAGAATGATTTAGGAGTTAAATCACGATCAATATGGTATTTTTTCTTGTCATCACGGTATTCAAAGTCAAATGTTTCACGTGGAACACCTAATGAATATGCAGTGATACGGTAAACTTCTGACAACATTTGGCTACGAGCTTCTTTGATGTCTTCATCGCTAACACCATCATTGACCATATTTCTTAATTTCATGGCATCTTGGCGTAATTTGTAATTTAAGACTGTGTTTAAATCACTAGTGTTTTCAGAAACTGATGATTCTGGAAATTCACTTTTTGGCATTATTCCATATTTTTGTACTAATGAAACCGCCATTGCCCATTGTCCACCATCAGTACCAGGCCCTGCTAAATAAAATTCAACAGTCCGGTCGTCAACAGGCTTATCAGCAGTTGCAATAATATTGTCATAAAAAATATTAGCACGTTCAATTTTATCCCAGAAGAATAAATAATTTTGGGACATTTCAAAGTCTTTAACACCATATTTTTTGCCAAATTCATGTTTCAAAGTATTTAATAATGCAAACATCCAGCAACGACCAGATTGTTTTTGATTTGATACTTTACCAGTATCTGCTTCCACCGAGAACACTGGATTCATTCTAATTTTAGCTTCTGGATCACGAGCAACATTATTAATACCATTTTGCGTAACTGCTCGTTCTAACATTTTATTTTCTGGATTACTGTCATATTCTTTTCTTAAATCATTTAAGTAATCCATGCTTAATTTTGAATCATTCATTTAGATACACTCCTATCATTATTCCCAAGGTTTTAATACGATTGGTTGTTGGTCTAATAATTGTCGTTGTTCGTCAGTTAAGTATTTTTTGTTTACAATTACTTCATCAACATAAGCATCCATCCAATTGTCAGCCATTACGAAGTAACCTTTTTCACCGACTTTTGCGCCCCATGAGTTTTCAACTTTCCATTTAGTAGGTTTATCATCTACCAAATCAACTCCAGTTAAAGTCATCGCATGATTAGAAATACTATCTAAATATTCATATTTTTGGCCTTTAGTCATATCCATATAAATATTAAATAATTGATCATAGTGATATAAATCAGCATCTAAAATACCATTTTTACGATCAGATTGAGTAGTAACAGTATTAGCAAACCAAACGGTTTCACCATCTTTTAATTGATTAATAGCAGTCTTTTTCAAAACGTCCATTGGCATGTTTAAGAAGCCAACATGACGACCACCTACAACGTTATCAGATGCAGGATTAATATAGTTTTGCTTAAATTTCTTATTAGGTGCATTTTCAATTACAACATAATCATCAAGATCAATTTCAAAATATTTATCAAAGAATTCTTTAGGGGTAATATCTTGATCTAAATGATATTTTTTCTTGTCATCACGATATTCTAGGTTGAATGTTTCACGTGGAACACCACAAGCATAACCTGCGATTTTAAAGATTTCACGTAATAATTCATCGCGTTTATGATTAATTTCATCATCAGATGCGTCACCATTAACCATGTCACGCAAGATTTTAGCATCACGACGCATGGTAAGATCCAATACATCGTTTAGATCAGATGTATCATCAGTAACTTTACTTTCAGGAAAAGCATAGGTAGGCATTACTCCATATTTTTGCACTAAAGCAACCGCCATTGCCCATTCACCACCATCACTACCGGGTCCATCTAAGTAAGTACGTACTTCACGATCATCAACTGGTTTGCCAGCAGTCGCAATAATATTATCGAAGAAAATATTAGCACGTTCGATTTTGTCCCAGAAAAATAGATAGCTTTGTGATAATTCGAAATTTTTTACATCATAACGTTTAGCAAAATCATGTCTTAATGTATTAAGTAAGGCAAATAACCAGCAACGACCTGAGCGTTTTTGATCAGTTACTTTACCGGTATCAATTTCAACAGAGAAGCTACGATTTAATTTAGCAGGCACGGTATTATCTTTTGCGGTATTATTAATTCCATTTTGAATAATGGATCTTTGAATTACATTTGCACGTTTATTTTTTGCATATTGTTCACGCATTGCATCAAAATCTTGTTTAGTTAATTTTGAATCAGCCATAAGTAGACCTCCAATTATTTTCTTTAATTATTAGGTTATCACAAGAAAAATTATTTGAAACCAATCTGCTTTAAAAATGATTTCAATTTATTAACATTGTATTAAATTTTTGAAAATTTATTGATATTTTTTATATTACTGGTAAATTAGTAATTAGTTATGCTTATAGTTTTTTGGAGGAATAATATTATCATGAAGAGATTTGCAATTGCATTATCCCTGTTTACCGCACTTACATTTTGCTTGATTTTCACTAACAATCAAGCATCAGCAAATAGTAGATATACTAATCGTAATGACTATACTAATGTTTATAAATACATCGCTTCTAATCGTGGAAATAAAATGATTCATTTTCACAATTTTAAAAGACTGGGAAAGACAAAAATCGGTCGTTCCGTAAGTTTTAATGGAGTTATGTTCTGTTATATTCCAAAAGTTAATGGTTATGTGCCCTTTAATCAAATGAAAAAGATTAAAAAACATAAACACATTAAAAATGTAAATAAATATAAAGTTGCTCCAACTATTTATTAAAAAAAGTTCACTTGGTAAATCCAAGTGAACCTTTTTATTATTCGGCTAAATTATTAATATTATGACGAGCAGTTTTATTGGTTGACCATGGGAATGTATGAGCAACGCCTAGAATTTTGTCTTTTTTAACAAATCCCCAATAACGACTATCATTGGAAATTTCTCGGTTATCCCCCATTACAAAATATTCGCCTTTAGGCACAACTGTAGCATTTTTATTATATGTCCATTTTGTTTTAGACAATTTAGAAATATCCCAGTTCTTCATGTTTTCACCGTTGTAATTATATTCAGAACCTTTTTGTTGCTGTTCCTTACTAATATAATTTTGTTCAACTGGCTTATCATTAACGTATAATTGTTCATTTTTAAAGGAAATTTTATCTCCGGGCATCCCAATTACACGTTTTACATAATTAATTTTTTGAGTTGCTGTAGGATCTTCACCATGTGCATCAAAAATAATTACACTATTTCTTTTTACTTGAGCTTGGCGAAAAACAAGGATACTTTCATTATTTTCCAAGTTTGGATACATTGAATCACCATCAACATTAGCTCTAGTAACAAAATGATTCAAAATCAAAAATAAAAGTACCCCAATTGCAATATATATTAAGATACTTAAAGCTTCTTTAAAAAATCTCTTACTCATAATTAATTCTCCTCACAATTATATTAATATTGTATCACTATTTTAAAATTTTAAATATTAAAACTATGTAAAAAAGCCATGTTATGAGTTAAAACATGGCTTTAATTATTATTCAGCTAAGTCATTAATGTTGTGACGAGTAGTTTTATTAGTTGACCATGGTAAAGTATGAGCAACTCCTAAAATTTTATCTTTTTTCACAAAGCCCCAATAACGACTATCATTTGAGATTGCTCGATTGTCCCCCATTACAAAATATTCACCTTTAGGCACAACCGTGGCATTTTTATTATATTCCCATTTAGTTTCTGATAATTTTGCAATATTCCAATCCTTTAAATGTCCATTGTCATTACTATATTCAGAACCCTGTTGTTGTTGGAATTTACTAATATAGTTTTGTTTAACGTCTTTCCCATTGATATATATTTGATGGTCTTTAAATGAAATATGATCGCCTGGCATCCCAATTACTCGTTTTACATAATCATCATTACTTACTGCCTTAGAATCTTCACTATGTGCATCAAATACGATTACACTATTTCTTTTAACCTTTGCTTGTGGAAATAAAATCACTCGTTCTTTATTTACTAGATTGGGATACATTGAGTTTCCCTCAACTTTTACGGTTGTGACAAAGTGGCTTATAATAAAATACAAAATAACTCCAATAACTATATATACTAAAAGATACAAAGAATTTTTCAATAGCCTATTATTCATAATTAGCTCTCCTAATTTCAATTAACAAAATTATAACATTATTTAAAATAATTAATAACTAACAAAAAGAGCTAAGTAATCATTAATTACTTAGCTCTTTTTTCATTATTTCTCTTCTGAATTAATTTTTGCAATGTGTCCTTGTTGAATATAAACACCTAAAATAGCAACATCAGATGGATTAACACCCGAAATTCTTGAAGCTTGAGCCACAGTTTGTGGTCTGATTTTTTCAAGTTTTTGACGAGCTTCAGTAGCCAAACTATCAATAGCTTTGTAATCAATATCTTCTGGAATCTTTTTAGCTTCCATTTTCTTCATACGAGCAACGTTTTGTTCAGCTTTCTTAATGTATCCAGCATATTTAGTTCTAATTTCAACTTGTTCGATTACACGACGACCTAATGGATGAGGTGCTGGTTCGATAAATTGTAATAATGTTTGATAGGTTACATATGGACGACGTAGGAAGATGGATGCTAAGATCCCATCTTTCAATGGTTTATCACCATGTTCTTCAACAAATTTGTTAACTTCTTCGCCAGGTTTGATTCTAATTTTATCTAAACGAGCTAATTCGTCCATAACTGCCTTTTTCTTGTCTAAGAATTTGTTATATCTTTCATCAGAAATAAGGCCTAAATCATGACCCTTTTCAGTTAAACGAAAGTCAGCATTATCATTTCTTAACAATAGACGGTATTCAGCACGACTAGTTAATAAACGGTAAGGTTCATTAGTACCTTTAGTTACCAAGTCATCAGCTAATACCCCGATATAAGCTTCATCACGTTTTAAAGTAAATTGATCTTTACCTTGTGCACGCAAAGCAGCATTAATACCCGCATATAATCCTTGTCCAGCAGCTTCTTCATAACCAGAAGTTCCGTTGGTTTGACCGGCAGTATACAAGTTCTTAACAAGTTTAGTTTCAAAAGTTGGTTTTAATTGATAAGGAGCTACCACATCATATTCAATTGCGTAACCAGGACGCATCATTTCAGCATGGTGTAACCCTTCAACTGAATGCAACATCTTTTGTTGAACTTCTTCAGGCAATGATGTTGATAAACTATCACAATAGTATTCATTAGTATCGCGACCTTCTGGTTCTAAGAATACTTGATGACGATTCTTATCAGCGAAACGCACAATCTTATCCTCAATTGATGGACAATATCTTGGACCCACTCCCTCGATTACACCAGTAAACATGGGAGCACGGTCTAGATTATCACGAATAATTTGATGAGTGGTTTCATTAGTATAAGTTAGCCAACAAGATAATTGGTCTTTAACAGGAATATAGTCTTCATCAGGTGTTTCGTAACTAAAGTGGTTAACTTCTGGGTCACCTGGTTGTTCTTCAGTTTCACTGAAATCAATAGTGCGACCATTAACACGAGGTGGAGTTCCAGTTTTGAAACGTTTTAGATCAAAGCCTAAGTCTTCTAAATTCTTTGATAATTTTAAAGCTGGTTGTGAATTATTAGGACCAGATGAATATCTTAGTTCACCAATAATAATACGACCACGGGCAGCAGTTCCTGCACAAACAACCACTGATTTAGCACTATATTTAGCACCAGTATAAGTAACGATTCCCTTACATACACCGTCTTCAACGATTAAAGAATCAACAATTCCTTGACGTAAGGTTAAGTTTGGTTGTTCTTCGATAGTTTGTTTCATCGCACGATGGTAAGCATGCTTATCCGCCTGTGCACGTAAAGCACGCACAGCAGGGCCTTTACCAGTGTTCAACATTCTCATTTGAATGTAAGTTTTATCAATATTACGACCCATTTCACCACCAAGGGCATCAATTTCACGGACAACGGTTCCTTTGGCAGGGCCACCTAATGATGGATTACATGGCATAAATGCAACCATATCAACATTAATAGTAATTAGCATTGTTTTATTGCCCATTCTGGCTGAAGCTAAGGCAGCTTCACTACCAGCATGTCCAGCTCCGACAACGATTACGTCATAATCGCCGGCATCGTATTGGATGTTTTCTTCGCTTACGATTTCACTCATTCGTTTTTCCTCCATAAACATAAATGTTTCATGTAAAACATTTTATTTTTAATCATTGTTTCACGTGAAACAATATTTATTTACCTAAACAGAATTGGCTAAATAGTTGATCTAACAGTTCACCATTATAGCTATCACCAGTGATTTCACCTAATGATTCCCAACAATCACGCATATCCATTTGAACTAAATCAACGGGCATTCCATCATCTAAGCCACTAATGACATTATTTAATGATTCTTTAGCTTTATGCAATAAACTGACATGACGAGCATTAGTAACCATAACATCAGCTTGTGAGCTTTGAATCCCTTCATTAAAGAATAAATGAGCAATCATTTCTTCTAATGGTTCAGTTCCATCGTCTTTAATAGCTGAAGTGGTGATTACATTTTCTTTACCAATTAATTGATTAATTTCATCAATATCAATTTTTTGTGGTAAATCGGTTTTATTTAAAATAACAATTCTTTTGGCATCATCAGTTAATTCAATTAACTTTTTATCTTCATCTGATAATGCTTCTGATGAATTCAACACTAGTAGAACTAAGTCTGAACTTTGAATTGCTTTTCTGGATCTGTCGACCCCAATTTTTTCAACTTTATCTTCAGTTTTTCTAATTCCAGCAGTATCGACTAATTTCAAAGGTACCCCACGTACATTGACATATTCTTCTAAAACATCACGAGTTGTTCCTGGAACATCAGTCACAATTGCTTTATCTTGATGTAGTAAATGATTTAGAATACTTGATTTCCCAACATTAGGACGACCTACAATGGAAGTAGCTAAACCGTCACGTAAAACTTGACCTTGTTTTGAAGTTTTAAGTAATTTAATAATTTTTTCTTTGATATCTTTAGCATTTTTCATCAATAAATTGGAAGTAACAACTTCAGCATCATCATATTCTGGATAGTCAATATTAACTTCAACGTTAGCTAATACATCAAGGATTTGTTGTCTAAGGGTTCTAATTAGACGTGATAAATTACCATCTAATTGACCTTCGGCGGCTTTCATTGAACGATTAGTTTTGGCATCAATAATATCCATAACGGCCTCAGATTGTGATAAATCAATTCGACCATTCAAAAAGGCACGCTTAGTAAATTCACCCGGTTCAGCCATACGAGCACCATAGCTAAGGACTAGCTGTAAAATTGTATTTGTAGCAACAATTCCACCGTGACAATTAATTTCAATTACATCTTCACAAGTATAAGTTTTAGGCGCTAGCATTACAGAAACCATTACTTCATCAATGTCTTCTTTAGTTTCAGGATCCATAATGTGTCCATAATTAATAGTATGAGAAGCCACTTTACTTAAATCTTTTCCACGATAAAGTTTGGAAATAACTTGTAAAGCATCTTCACCACTAATTCTAATAATTGAAATTCCACCTTCACCAGGTGGGGTTGAAATTGCGGCAATTGTATCAAAATCTGTCGTTGTTGCCATGTTATTCTTCCTTTCTATGTCAATAAAACGTAGCTATGCGCACAAAAAAAGTGCCCACTCCACGCCACAATAAATAAGCATGGACAAAGCACTTTGACTACTTCATCTAAGTTTTCGTTTTTTCTTATTAAATATAATAATAAGAATTTTATTTAAATTTGTCAATTTTTTAAACTAAATAATTTTTGCTTCCACCACTACTGAGCGATATGGATCACGACCTGAAGAGTAGGTTTCCACGTGTGAACTATTTTCTAATTGTGTGTGGATAACTTTTCTTTCAAATGAAGGCATTGGATCTAAATAAACTGGTAGTCCAGTCGCTACCGCTTCACGCGCGGTTTTTTCAGCTAATTTTTTTAATGTTTCAACTCGACGATGACGATAGTCAGCAGTATCTAATTGAATCAATAAACGACTAAAGCCTAAATGATTTAAGTAAATTTGTGCTAATGATTGTAATGCATTAATTGTTAAACCATGTTTACCAATCAAAATGCCTTCTTGATCAGTTTGAAAATTAATTCGTGCAAATTTACGATTAATAACTTCATAATCTAATTTTGCTTCAATTCCTAGTTCTTTAACAATTGGTGCTAAATATGCAATCAAATCTTCAATTGCTTCTTCGTTAGCATCCTTTCTAGATTTTGTTTTTACTTTAGTTTCTTCATCAAAATGAGCTTCTGATTTTGAATTATTATTTGTTTGTTCATCATTATTAACTTGTTTAGGCTGAGAGGTAACAATTTTATCAATCTCAACAATAGCATCTCTTTTACCAATCCCAAGGAATCCCTTGCGACTATTTTGAACAATATTAATTTTTGAATTATCTTTATTAAGGTTTAATTCTGATAATCCTTTTTTAATTGCTTCATCGACTGTTTTCGCAGTAAATGTTGACATTAAGCTTTCTCCCTTTATTTTTAATCATATTCACCTATATTATCATAAATTTTAATAATAAAGATAGCTAATTTAAGGATATCTTAATTTAAGACGATAAAAAAGACTGACTTAAAAGTCAGTCTTTTTATTATACTATTTACGACGTGAACGTTTTGCTTTTCTAATTGCTTTTTGAACAGCATGTTTACGTTGCTTTTCAGCAAGTTGTTTTTCTTCACGTTCCTTTTGAATTTTCCAAGGATTTTGTAATACTAAAGTTTGTCCAGCTTGGAACAAGTTAGTTACTACCCAATAAATGGAAATAGCGGCTGGAATATTTAATGCCATGAAGAAAATAATTAATGGCATTCCATAAGTCATCGACTTAGTCATTCCATTTTGTTCAGGTTGCGATTTAGTAGCTAACCATGAACTAATAAAAGTAAATAGGGCCGCCAAAATAGGCATAATAAAGTAAGGATCTTTATGTCCTAATTGTAACCATAGAAAATGACCTGATTTCAAAATATCAGTACGCCAAATTCCTTGATATAAAGCCCATAAAATTGGTAATTGAACAATTAAAGGTAAACATCCAGCAACCGGATTAACACCTGCTTCTGAGTATAACTTTTGTTGTTCAGTACGCAATTTTTGCATTGTTTCAGTATCCTTAGATGAATACTTCTTTTGTAATTTCTTTAACTCAGGTTGTATTTCTTGAGTTTTCTTCATACTCCTAGTTTGGTAAATCATCAAAGGTAGGATAATGATTCTTACGATAATGGTAAAAATAATAATTCCCATTCCGTAATTATTACCAAAGAATTTTGACAACCAAATAATTGCTCTAGAGAAGTTTAAAACAATTACTCCATCCCATAATCCAGTACTGTGGGAAGTAATAGGTTTATTACTACATGCACTTAAAAAGAATACTAGACCTAATATGGAAGCTAATGAAAAATATTTTTTGAATTTTTTCATTTATTCTTCTCCCTCATCAAGTAATTTTGCTAACTTCAAAACATGAACTAGGTTTTGCTTAACTTCTTTCATTGAAAGACCATCGACACGTGGACGAGCAATAACTAAGAAGTCAACATCTTGTTTTAAATCAGGCTTTAACTCTAGCAAAGTTTGTCTAACTCTTCTTTTTACCCAGTTTCTGTGTACAGCATTACCGACTTTTTTACCCACAGAAATTCCAACACGAAAATGTTTTTGATCAGGTTTATCCATTTGATAGACAACAAACATCCGGTTGGCTACTGAATCATGTTTTTCAAAAACCTTTTGGAATTCTGCTTCTTTCTTCACACGATATGACTTACGCATAATCCATCTCCGTTAATTTTCTATCAATATAATGAAAAAGACCACTGATTAATTGGTCAGTGGTCTTTAGTATACTAGACAGTTAATGACTTTCTGCCTTTTCTACGGCGATTAGCTAAAATTTTACGACCGTTGTTTGTACCCATACGTTTACGGAAACCGTGTACGCGAGCATGCTTACGTCTCTTTGGTTGGTAAGTTCTTTTCATTACTAACCCTCCTTGCTTATTTAAATGTTTCTTTTCTATGCTAAATACATTTCTTAAACATAATACCATAAAAACTAAAATCATGAAACATCTATTTAAAAATAGGGGAGTTATTCAAATTATAAAGTTATCCACATTTTAATTTGTTTCATGCATATTTTTGTGGATTAATTTGTGGACTAAAAAATATTAATTCACAGAGTTATCCACATTTTATCCACATAATCACAGGGTGTGCATAAAGTTATCCACAACCAGTGCATAACTACTTTAAAATCCTATTATATCAATAATTAAACAATGTTTTTTATTCACATTTGGCTGTTAATAACTAAAGATTATTATTATTTTATAAAGTTATCTACACCCTGTGGATAACTTTATGCACAGCCTGTGGAACATTTTATATTAGTTATAAATATCTGTGGAAAACTTAACTTCATAATGGTAAAATTATTTAAGAAATTCAAGTGGGAGGAAATAATTCATGAATAAAGACACATTATGGGAAAAAATCCGTGATGCTTTTGAAGATAATGTCTCAACTACGACTTATTCAACATGGATAGAAACCGTTAAACCGGTTAGTCTAGAAGGCAATCAACTAACTTTAGAACTCCCCTCCCCTCTTCATCGAGACTATTGGAAAGATAAATTAGCTGACCAATTAGTCGAATATGCTTATAAAATAACTAAAAAAGATATTATTCCTAATTTTGTTTTAGAAGATGAATTAAGGAATGAAAAACAAAGTAGTTTTGAACCAATAAACGACGATCAAAAAAATAGTAACAATTTAATGAAGAATACCCATTTAAATACTAACTATACATTTGAATCATTTGTTATTGGTAAAGGTAACCAAATGGCGCACGCTGCGGCATTAGTTGTATCAGAAGACCCTGGTAAGATGTATAATCCTCTACTATTGTACGGAGGTGTTGGATTAGGTAAAACACATCTAATGCATGCAATTGGTAACAAGATTATTCAAGATAATCCTGAGGCAAACATTAAATACATTACTAGTGAATCTTTTACGAACGATTTTATAAACGCTATTCAAAATCATAAAACAGAAAGTTTTCGACAAGAATATCGGAATGTGGATGTTTTACTTGTGGATGATATCCAATTCTTTGCAGACAAGGATGGTACCCAAGAAGAGTTTTTCCACACATTTAATGATTTATATGAAAATCGTAAACAAATCGTATTAACTTCTGATCGGCTACCAAATGAAATATCAAAACTGCAAGATCGATTAGTTTCAAGATTTGCATGGGGCTTATCAGTTGACATAACTCCACCCGACTTAGAAACTAGAATTGCTATTTTAAAAACCAAAGCTGAAGCTGATAATATTGATGTACCAACTGATACATTAAATTATATTGCTGGACAAATTGATTCAAATGTCCGTGAGTTAGAGGGAGCTTTATCAAGAGTTCAGGCCTTTGCTAAATTCAAAAATGTTAAAATTACAACGGATTTAGTATCAGACGCATTAAAAGGACTTAATAAAGGTGAAAATAAAATCGAAGTAAACATTGATAAAATAATTGAAACTGTTTCTTCGTACTTTAATTTATCGATTGACGATATTAAAGGTAAAAAAAGAATCCAAAAAATTGTCATTCCAAGGCAAATCGCAATGTACTTAGCAAGAATCATGACTAATAATTCATTACCTAAAATTGGTGTTGCATTTGGAGGAAAAGATCATACCACCGTAATCCACGCCTATGATAAAATATCCGAGTCACTAAAAGATAACGTCAATTTACAAAATAAAGTTGATGAATTAAAAGAAGAACTAAAAAGGTAATTTTATCGTTTGTGGAAAAAAGGCAAAGTTATCCACAGGTTATCCACAGGACGAAAGTCAATGATATCAAGTGATTAGCTTAGTTATACACATATCCACAGGCCCTACTACTACTATATTTACTATATATTAATTATTATTAATAACAGGGGGAAATTAAAAATGAAATTTTCAATTAAAAGATCATCATTTATTCAAGGAATTAATACTGTATCAAGAGCAATATCATCTAAAACAACTATCCCTATTCTTACTGGTTTAAAATTAACTGTAACCGATAATGAAATTATTCTTACAGGTAGTGATGCTGATGTTTCAATTGAAACTCAAATTCAAGCTAGTGATGAAGATAATGAATTAGAAATCAGTGAAACTGGTAGAATTGTACTACCAGCAAGATTCTTCAGTGGAATTGTTAAAAAACTTCCTAACGATAAAATGACTTTATCAGTAAGTAATGGCTTCCAAACGGAAATTACTTCTGGTTCATCATCATTTACGATTAATGGATTAGATGCTAATGATTATCCACACCTACCAGAAATTGATAATGAAAATGAAATTTCATTATCTGGTGATGTCTTTAAAGAAATTATTAATCAAACTGTTATTGCAGTTTCAAAACAAGAAAGTCGCCCTATTCTTACTGGTGTACACTTTGTTTTAAAAGATCAAATGTTATTTGCTGTTGCAACTGATTCACATCGTTTAAGTCAACGTAAAGTTGCTTTACCAGATAATAATGGTGAATATGATGTAATTATTCCAGGAAGCAGTTTGTCAGAATTATCAAAAATGATTTCTGATGATAATGAAGATGTAAAAATGAAGATTTCAGAAAACCAAGTTTTATTCACAATTGGTAATACTTACTTCTACTCTCGTTTACTAGAAGGTGCTTACCCTGACACTTCACGTTTGATTCCTAAAGAATCAGAAACTAATGTTCAATTTGATGCTCGTGAATTATTAGGTTCAATTGAAAGAGCTTCATTACTTTCACATGAATCTAGAAATAACGTTGTTAAATTAACAATTAATGCTAATGATAAAAAAGTTACTATTTCAGGTAATTCACCTGATGTTGGTAATGTTGAAGAAGAACTTGATACTAAAGAAGTTAGCGGTGAAGATTTAGAGATTTCATTTAATCCTGATTATATGAAAGATGCGCTTCGTGCATTTGGTCAAACGATGATTAATGTTTCATTTACATCACCATTAAGACCATTTACATTGGTTCCTTCAGAAGATCAAGAAAACTTTGTCGAACTAATAACACCAGTTCGTACATTTTAAAAATAATAGAGAATAAAAAGAGCACTGATATTTTTAATCAGTGCTCTTTTTATATATTTAAATAAAGCCAAAAATTGATTTTTAAGACCTGTTAATAAGATTGTGGATAAATTATACTAAATATGTTCTTAAATTTATTAAAACATGAATAATTTTAATTATATGTGGATAAAATCATGACAACAAAAAGTTATGTAATAAAAAAGTCCTTGAATACTATCCAAGAACTTTTAATTAATTTTATAGTTGTGAGAACTTCAATAAAGTACGAACCATGTTGCAAGTAAAGCCCCATTCGTTATCATACCAGTTCCAAACCTTAACTAATTGGTCATCACCAACAGTTGAAACATTAGTTTGAGTTGCATCAAATACTGATCCGTGAGTATCACCGATAATATCACTTGATACGATTGGTTCATCATTGTAACCGAATGTTTCGTCCGCATGACTCTTCATCTTTTCATTGATTTCGTCAGCAGTAACATTCTTCTTGTCAACGATGGCTGTCAATTCAGTCAATGAACCATCAATAATACCAACACGTTGTGCAACACCATCTAATTTACCGTTTAATTCAGGAACAACTAAACCAATGGCCTTAGCAGCACCAGTTGAGTGAGGAATAGTGTTTACTGAAGCAGTACGGTTGTTTCTGAACTTCTTACCACGAGGGCCATCTAAGATAGCTTGAGTAGAAGTAAAGGCATGGATAGTTGTCATTGAACCAACTTTAATTCCAAAGTCCTTGTTTAAGAAGTATGCAGTAGCTGCAATACTTCCAGTTGTACATGAACCAGCTGAAACAATTTGATCATCTGAGTTCAATGTGTCCAAGTTAACACCAGGAACAACAGTCTTCATATCACCAGCAGGAGCTGAGATTAGAACACGTTTTGCACCAGCGTCTAAGTGAGCTTGTGCCTTTTCTTTTGATGTGTAGAAACCTGTACATTCTAGTACGAAGTCAACACCATCATTTTTAACCCATGGAAGGTCAGCGGCATTTTTTTCAGCGTAAACTGGAATTTCATGACCATCAACCACGATTCCCTTATCTGTTGATGAAACTTCACCTGGGAACTTGCCATGTGTTGAGTCATATTTCAATAGGTAAGCTAGCATTGAAGGAGTAGTTAAATCATTAATAGCTGCTACTTCGATACCATCAGATTTTAATTCATGAATTCTTTTGAATGCTAAACGACCAATACGACCAAAACCGTTAATACCAATTTTTACTGTCATACTTGTACCTCCAAATTCATTTAATATTTTATTTATATCTTACAAGATACAAATTAACACGCTTTGAATTTAATGTCATGTATTATGCTTGTGAAAAATAAATTTTTTCATATTTACTATTAAAATAAGCGCTAAAGTTATTGCTATAGAAGTAGCTAGTAAAGTTAATAATATTGAAACTATGGTGTTTAAATTTAATTGCGCAATGAAATAATACAGCAATTTGAATAACATGATTCCCAATATTACATATATGAATCCTTCTAAAAATTGTTTCATAAATTCTCCCATGTAATTTATCTGTGATAATTTGATTTTAAACTGTAATTTAACTATATCATTTATGAAACATTACTCTACTACAATAAGTAATTGTAAATGGAGGATATTTGTTTTGAAAAATTTTAGATTTAAATATTTATTTATAATTATTGCTGCTATATTTGTATCGTTTATATACATAAATATAACTAATGTAAATGCAAATCAAAGAAATGTTTATGATTTGTCCGAATGGCAAGGTAATTTTACTGATTCACAAGTTAAACAGTTAAAAAATGAAGTGCCATTTGTCATTTTAAGAGTTCAATATGGAAGTGCTTATTATGATCGAACTTTTCAACATAATCGAAATTTATTAGATAAGTATAAGGTTCCATATGGAGTTTATTCATTTAGTCAGTATGAAAGTGTGAACGATGCTAAAGGAGAAGCTAGAGCACTCTATAAGCGTGCTCCTAATGCCAAATTTTATGTAAATGATTATGAAGATCAAACTGTTAAATCTGGTGATACTAATGCAGCGACTTTATCATGGGTAAATGAACTTAGACCATTAGCGAAAAACAAAAAGATATTGTTCTATTCATACCAAAGTTTTATGTTGCAATATGCAGCAGAGGCGATTAGTTCATACGATGGTTATTGGTTGGCTGCATACCAGTCGAATGAACCTGAAAGAGAACATGTTTTATGGCAATATACTGATCATTTTTATTCACCAGCATTAGGTAAATATATTGATTCAAGTCTTTTAACCTCTAAAAAGAGTAATTGGTTTATTGGGAATCCAAAACCAATTGTGAATACTAAATATTATCGTGATAGTGGACAATTTACTACTAAAAGTAAATTTAACGAGAACTTTTATGATCATGTAGCTTTAGATAATAAGTATGCACATAATTTTAAATTAAAAAATTATGGAGCAAAATATCGTGCTAAAACTATTAATATAGATTGTAGAGCAATTGTTAATGGTAAAACATTTTATCGTTGTTACTATCGAGGAAAATTATTAGGTTGGATTAGTAGTGATACTTTAGGTCTCCATATTAATTATGGCAAAGCTAACGAATATAAAAAGGTTAAACATAACACACTCAATAATTTTTACAACCATGTAACCAATAGTCATTTTAGTAATATTAAAATGACTTATCATGGGCATAAATATGCTAATAAAAAATTAAAGATAACTGCCAAAGCTAAAAAAGATGGCTGGCATAGTTATTACTATCAATGTTATTATAATGGTAAATATTTGGGTTGGATTTACCAAGGTGCATTCAAGTAAAATAAAAAACAGACACAAAAATGTGTCTGTTTTTTATTGGTTAATTTTCATTTATAATTAATCTTGGACATTGAACCCTGCATAAATTTTTTGCCAAAATGTTAAATCATCGCCATTTTTTTTATGATGTTTACTTGCAGCGTAAACATTATTACTATTACTAATTACATTAAATGAACCATAACTAAATGATAATGACATGACAACGATTGCGAAAGCAGTTAATATTTTTTTCAACATAATCACACTCCAATTATTTTTAGAGAAGGTAATAATATGAAAATATCTAGTCAATTAAAAAAAGTTAGGAAAGATAAAAAATTAACCCAAGAATATGTAGCTAACAAAATTAATGTTTCTAGAAAAACTATTTCAAGTTGGGAAAATGGTCGTGGACAACCTAATTCTACATATTTGAAACAACTGAATTCCATATATGATACCAATCTCCAATTACATTATACACAAAATAAACATGAAACTAACAATAAATATTTTAATGTCATGTATTTTATTAATTTAATATTATTTATTCTTTGTTTATATAACTTATATACTGGTAAATTAGCAAAAATATCTATTTTGCAATTTATTTTCACTTCTTTTTTATGTATAAGTTATAAAATAAATGTATTTATAAAAATAAAAAATAAAGGTAAAGGAATATACTTATATCTTTTTATCTTTGTAATTTTCTTTATAATTATTATGAATAATTTGGAATTTCAATATAACTTTTCTAATTTTTTTGAAGAAATGCCATTATATATAGGTGTTCTTTTTCACTCACTAATATTAACAACCAGCTTCTTCATCATAACTAACTATAGAAATGGTAAATAGTAGTGGATATTATTTAAAAATCATGTCTATAGACACGCCAAGACATTGATATAACAGCATTTTACTATTAAATATTTTTATGAATGTAACCCTTATATTTGTCTATTTTTAATTACTAGCTTGATTATTTTTGTAATCTTTTATATGTTTAAGTTGTTGATAAATTAATTATCAATTATAGATATGCGTTGAACAGGGAGCACCTAGATGCTCCCTGTTTTTATTTATAAAATTATATTCTCCTCTCCCCCTTTTAAATTATTCCAATCATTTCTTAAAATTCCGTATTTTATAGAATCCCAATACTTATTTTCCCAATATCTTACTTTTGGAATCTCAGCTTCTTTATTTAAACCAATCTTTTTTGCTAAATGCATCATACTTTGATTACCAGACCAAGTTGTTAATCCAATATGAGGTAAATCAACTAGCGCAAACATTTCATCAATCCACTTCTTTAAAGCAATTTTTCCAATGCCTTTATGCCAATTAGAGTCATCATAAATACAAATTCCGACATCTAACCATCTTTTTAAATTTCCATCTTCATAATACGCTGAAACTGATCCAACAATTTCACCGTCACACCAAATTGCTTTATACATATTGTTATTTAAATGCTTTTTAGAAGCTTCTCCATGAATAAAACCTTCTTTTTCAGGCAATTTATCTTTAAAATATGGACCATTAAATTTTGTCCATGCGGCATTTTTATCTTTATATGCAACATTCCAGAAATCTTCCAAATCAATTTTCTTTATTTTTTTTAGAGATATTTTCATTTTCGTACTCCAATCATTTTATAATTTTAATTTAACCATAATTTAATATTAACATATTAAAAAAAGAGAACAGAAATAAATTCTGTTCTCAAAGTTTTAATTATTCTTTTGTTGAAAAAACTACTAAAAATTGAATGATACTTAATATAGCTAAAAATAAGATTGCAAAAGTATAACCAATTACATTATTTGTTCCTGAAATAGCAGTAATCTTAGTAATAATTGTGGAAACAATGACAGTTCCAATTGCACCAGCAAATTGTTGAACTGTGGTTAAGATCGCATTACCATCTGCTTTAATATCAGCTGCTAAGTAGTCTAAACCTTTGGTCATAATGTTTCCGTATGATAATCCAATTCCAATCATAATAATTGTGTAGAAGATTGTGAAAATGGTATCACTTAAATTATAAGAAGTAGCTGCTAAATAAAGTAATGAAATAACAATAGCCCCAATTCCAGTTAGAATTGGTTTCTTAGCACCTAGATGATCTAATAGTGATCCTGAGAATGGTGAAATGATAGCACCAACGACAGCACCAGGTAATAATATTAATCCAGCAATACTTGATGAACTATGATTAATAATTTGGACATAATTAGGAACAATGAATGATAATCCTAAGATAATTAATTGATTTATAAAGAATGCAATTACATATTTTGAATAAGCCAAATTCTTAAGAATCTTAACGTTTAGAATAGGTTCTTCTTTTCGATTTTGTATTTTTATAAACATAGTTAAAGCAATAATTCCAATTATGATTGGTAAAATAACATTAACACTAAGTAGTGGTTTACTACTGATGTTACTAATTCCAAAAATTAAGCCAGCAAAGGTTAAGAAAATTAAAATAAAGCTAAACACATCAAATTTATTATTGCTTAATTCACTTTGTGGTAATTTTGGAACTGATATAATTCCCAATATAAAAGCTAAAACTAAAATTGGAATTAAAATGATAAAAATATAACGCCAACCTAGCGTATTAACAATAATTCCACCGAATGTAGGCCCCACAGCTGATGCGGCAGCAGTTATTAATGAGCCAAAGCCCATCATAAAACCAAGTCTACTTTTTGGAACATTTTCCAAAATAATGTTGAACATTAATGGTAATGCAATTCCAGTTCCAATTCCTTGAATCAGTCTTCCTAGTAATAAGAAAATGAATTCTGGTGCCATCGCATCAACAACCAAACCAATTAGGAATAAAATACTAGCACATATAAATAAATGACTAGTCTTAAACCTTTCTTTTAGGAATTTGGAAAGTGGAATCACACTTGATAAAACCAATAGATAAATCGTTGTAATCCACTGGACTACATTTAGTCCAATATGGAATTCTGAAATTAAAGTTGGAAATGTGATATTCATCGAGGTTTCAACAGTCACCCCACTGAATGTCATAACTCCGACAGCAATTATTGCTAATAATACGTTTGTTGATATTCTCTCTTTCATTAAATAGTCATTATATTTCGTCTCCTATAAAATTTGTATTATAAAATACATTAGTGTTTGTAATTATAGTGAATTAAAATTTTTCGTGCAAGGAAAAATTTAAAAAAGATATCCACAAATTTTAAAAATCCGTGGATATCTTTTCTATATAAGGTTTATAACTTTTTATTATAAAAAGGCAGTAAATGCAGCAGCTAAAATTATTAATAATAATCCTAAGATTGTTACAATCATTTCTTTTTTAGTTTTTCTTTCATTTAAAAAGTAAATTCCAGTTAAGGTTGCTAAAACTACTGATGTTTGAGATAAAACGAATCCAGTAGCTAAACCATTCATATTTGGTTGTGCAGAAATCAAATATGTTAAGGCTGCAAAAGCAAAGAAAAATCCAGAAATGATTTGTAAGTAAGAAACTTTTTGTTTAAAAACATTATTTTCTTTGATATGGAATAAGCAATAAATTACAGCAGTTAAAAACATACCTAATGCTTGTGGTAAGAAGGCATATTTACCACTAATATTGGTTGCTTGTGGTGCGGCTGAATATAACCAATATCCAATAACACCAACAACAAGAAATAAAACTGCTTTTTTCATTTTAGATGATTCTTGTTTGTCTGAATGTTCTTGCCAACTGGTCATTGTGGCGCCAATTATAATAATAATTAAAGCAATGAAGCCAATTATTTTATTAGAAATTCCATTCCAGTTACCTAATGCAAATACACCCCATAATGCTGTAACGATTAATTGCAATGCAGTTGTAATGGGCATAACTCTAGATGAACCAACTAATTTGAAAGCTTTGAAAGACATAATCTGACCAAAAGCCCAACCAGCACCAGATAATAATGACAAAATAAATTTGATTCCGGTTGGCATTGAAAGTCCTGTGATTAGGAAATATATATAGGCAAATATAAGAGTTCCGAATGTTGATCCAACAATTTGATTGGTAGGTTTACCTCCAAATTTTGAAGCAATCGTTGGATATAACCCCCAACCTATTAACGGACATAAACCAATTAACAATGCAATAGTATTCAAGATGCTTCCTCCTCTGAAATCATGAATTTTTAGGAGCAATATCATAATACTTAAATGAGCAAAATGAGTTTATTAATATTGTTTCTTCTTATATTATAAAAGCGCTTTCATAATAAAGCAACAAACATTAATAATAAATTCTTAAATTTGGAGTTGCTTACATATTTTATACTTAATTGTTTAATAAATGATCATATTTACTGTTATGTTTAAAAAACATTTTTGCATATTCACAAATAGGACAAATCAATAAGTTATTTTTTTCAGAATATTTTATTACTTCTAACATTAATTGCCTTGCAATCCCTTTACCACGATATTGTTTTTCAACAATAATGTGATTAATAGATAAAATATTATTTTTGACAGTGAAATTAGCTTTAGCAATTGCATAATCATTATCTATTAAATAAATATTTTCTTGATCATAACTAAATTGCATTTTTAGCACTCCTTTTATTATTCCAAAATCTTATTAAGACACAAATTAATAAAAAGATTATGTAAAGCATGAATATTTTAATGTTGAAATGCATTGATATACCAAAATTGAAACCACCATCTTTGAATATATTTTTAATCAATTTTATGCCCAATAATGACATATGAGTCTCATTCGAATTCATAATGAATAATTCAATAATTGATTCCAATACTATAAAAATTATAAATGCTAGACTATCTGATAAAAATTTCATTATATATTTTATCTTCATAAAAAATTTCTCCTTCTTATTAATTATATTATATTTTAATATTTATATAATTAACACTAAAAAAGCAGCACTTAGAAGCTCTGTTCTAAGTGCTGTTTTTTGTTATAAATTTATTTGTAGAGTGTAGGAGATAGTTAATTTGCAGGAGTATTTATTAACTTCAATTATTGATCCATCTTAAAGATGCAGCTTTCCAATCCTGATTAACACATAAGTTCAGTCTATATTTATGATTCTGATTAATATTTGATTGATTTTTCTTAACTAAATGTTTTTTCATTATTGTAAACCCCTCTTTCCTTTAAGATTATTAATAATATAACAATGAAATCTTAAACAAAACTTAAGACAAAATCTTTTTATTTGATTTTTTAGTCTACAAGTGTAGACTAAATATAAATAATAAATTTGAGAGGTGGTAACCATCGATAACAAAGTTAGTAATATTTCCGATGCTGAATGGGAACTAATGCGTGTTTTGTGGACAATTGGTGATTCAAGAAGTAAGACCATTATTGATTTGCTTTCTAAAAAAAGTGACTGGAGTGAATCAACAATTAAAACTTTAATTACCAGATTAAAGAACAAAAAAATCATCGGCGTTAAAAAAATTGATAAAAAAAATTATTACTATTGTTTAATTAATGAACAAGATGCTTACAAAATGAAAATTAAACACTTGTTTGATGAAATTTGTTGTATGCAATATGGTTCAACCCTTGATTATTTAATCAATAATGTTGATTTAAGCAAATCTGATATTAGTAAGTTGATTAAAACCTTAGATAAAAAAATGGTGGATGCACCAGAAAAAGTTGAATGTCATTGTTTAGGAGGTAAGATTTATGAGTCATAAAGATATGAAAGACATGGATCATAGTAAGATGAACCATGAAAATATGGATTGCTGTGATAATGATCATAAAGATATGAAGAATTGTGATATGGAACATGATGATCAAGAACATATGGATCATGATATGGGTGATATGCATCATGACATGAGCAATATGGAACATAATCATGAAGGTCACATGAACCATGATATGAGTCACATGGGACATATGGATCACAACATGGATATGGGGAGCATGAACCATGATCATGGCCATATGATGATGAATCATGGTGGCCACATGATGGACATGGGAGACTTAAAAAAGAAGTTTTGGATTTCATTAATCCTAACGATTCCCATTATTCTGATGTCACCAATGATGGGTATGAAATTACCATTTCAATTAACTTTCAGTGGTTCTGATTTTATTGTATTAATTTTAGGTAGTATTTTATTCTTCTATTGCAGTACACCATTTTTCAACGGTGCTAAAGGTGAAATGAAAAATAAAAAACCTGAAATGATGTCGCTAATTACCTTAGGAATTTCAGTTGCTTATATTTACAGTATTTACGCGGTAATTGCTAATGACATTTTACATGTGACTCCAATGGTTAATGATTTCTTTTGGGAGTTATCCACATTAATTGTGATTATGTTATTGGGACACTGGATTGAAATGAATTCAGTGATGAATGCCGGTTCTGCAATTAATAAATTATCTAAATTATTGCCTGATAACGCACATTTAATTACTGATAATCAAACTAAAGATGTTTCCACAAGTGAATTATCAGTTGGGGATTCAATTTTAATTCAAGCTGGGGAAAAGATTCCGGCTGATGGTACTATCTATGATGGTTCAACGGCAGTGAATGAATCATTAGTAACTGGTGAATCTAGAAGTGTTAACAAGAAAGCTTCTGATAAAGTTATCGGTGGTTCTGTAAATGGTGATGGTACGATTAAAGTTAAGATTTCTGGAACTGGTAATAGTGGTTATTTATCAAAAGTTATGAACATGGTCCAAGAAGCCCAATCAGCTAAATCCAAAACTGAAAATTTGGCTAACCAAGTTGCAAGTTACTTATTCTATGCTGCACTACTGGTCGCAATTATTGCTTTCGTTGCTTGGTCATTTATTAAAGGGGTTAGTTTCTCCATTCCAGTAACTGTAACTGTATTAATTATTGCATGTCCGCATGCATTAGGTTTGGCTGTTCCTCTAATTGTTTCTAGAACAACTTCCATTGCTGCTACTAATGGTTTATTGATTAGAAATAAAAATTCTTTAGAAAAAATCAATGATATTAAATATGCATTAATGGATAAAACTGGAACTTTAACTGAAGGTAAATTCCAAGTTAATGGTTACGATCGCCTAGATAATAGTTACTCCAAAGATGATATTTTGCAGATTGCTGCTAGCGTTGAACAAAATTCTAATCATCCTTTGGCGACTGGAATTATGGAAACTGCTAAACAAAAAGCATTATCGTTATCTGAAGTAAATAATGATAATCAAATTACTGGATACGGAATGCGTGGAACTGTTAATAATCATGAATTTCTAGTTGTTTCAGCTGCTTATTTAGATGCCAATAACATTGATTATGATGCTAGTGTATCTAAACAATATTTAGAAAAAGGTAATTCACTAAGCTATGTGGTTGAAAACAACAATGTAATTGGTTTTGTTGCTGAAGGTGATTCAATCAAATCTGGATCAAAAGCTATGATTCAATATCTACAAAGCCAAGGTATTACTCCAGTGATGTTAACTGGTGATAACGAATCAGCTGCTAACAAAGTAGCTTCATTACTAGGAATTACAGAAGTAAAAGCAAAATTACTTCCAGAAGATAAACAAAAGAATGTTATTAATTATCAAAAAGATGGCAAAGTAATGTTCATTGGTGATGGAATCAACGATGCACCTAGTCTAACTCAATCTGATATGGGGATTGCAATCGGATCAGGAACTGACGTTGCCGTTGATTCAGCTGATGTAGTCTTAGTTAATAGTAATCCATTGGATGTTGTGAATTTAGTGAAATTAGCTAAGAAAGCACATACTAAGATGATTCAAAACTTATGGTGGGGTGCTGGTTACAATATTGTAGCTTTACCATTAGCTGCTGGAATCTTATCATTTGCTGGTATTATGCTAGATCCAATGGTTGGAGCTATTATCATGTCACTAAGTACAGTGATTGTTGCTTTGAATGCTTTAACTTTAAAAATTAAATAAAATATGAAATAAAAATAGAGCAAAACATTCAATGTTTTTGCTCTATTTTTTATACAATAAAGTTACTTATTTAATTTGTTTTTTGATATAAATTCAAACAAATTTACAGTGTCGTTTTTAGATAATTTTCCAATTGGATTATGCTGAAAAATTATTTCTTTAGTAATACCATATGTTATGTGAGTATCAACAAAAGACTGTTTTTTTAAACCAGCTTTGTACCAATCCATAATAGGATAATAGACTTTTTTAATATTTTTAGATTTATTTTTATATTTTGAAGTTATTTTAAAAACATATACATATTTATTATCAACAGAGACAACTAATGCAGGACGAATTTTACTTTTATTGGAATCATCAAAGGGGACATTAGCAATATATATATCCATTTTTTCTTGCATATATAGTTTATCTCTCTTTCATCCAGTTATTAAAATTAGGAGATTTTTTGGGATCATAATTGCCATTTTTATCTATGTCGACTTTTTCATTGGGAATATCATTAATTAAATTGTCCCAACTTAATGATGAAGGCATCTTTTTAATAAGAACTTCATCATTATTTTGAGTAATAGATACGGTATCACCATTATTAATGTTTAATTTTTTTCTGATATCAGCAGGAATAACTATTTGTCCTTTACTAGACATTTTTGCAGTAATTGTGTTGTGCTTTAGCATATTAATCACCTCTCTTACATCTTACTTCTTACATCATTCTTTTACAACTTATTTATTTAAAAAATAGCTGAATTAATATATAATCGCAATTATTCTAAATAATAGAAAGGAATATTGATATGAAAAGATTAATATTTTCAGTTATTTTGATTTTTATACTGTTTATTTCATGGAATCATTATAAAAATAATGATTCCAATCATAATTTTCAATATGAAATTAATCAGGTAAAACAGGGTAATTTCAAAGAATTATTAGGATCAAAAAGCCAAGCAGACTTAAAAAATGAAGCAAGTGAATTAGGCGGAGCAGTTAATAGCCAATTTAAACAAGTAGAAAATAATTTTAATAAGAAAAATGATGAAAAAGCTAAAACCAGAAGTAATGAGGAGAATAAGGGCTTTAATTCAGCGATTAATAATAAAAATTTCAATGTTAATAACGTTTCTGAAGAATTCAAAAAAGGTTATCAACAAGGATTAAAGCAATTGGAAGCATTGGCTAAGAAGTTACATTTGATTAAGGAAAATAATAATTAAAAAAGTGCAAACTTATGTTTGCACTTTTTGTTTTACATTATTATGAACCATGGAAACAATAAAAATCTCCAAAAAGTACATGAAATTGATTTATTGTATTTAGGATTATATTTTTCAAAATCTTTTTCGACACTTAGTAACCAAAATCCATTAAAGAAGAATAAAATACCGGCAATACTAGCCACTAAATGATTATCATTAACAAATGTATAATAGATTAATGTTGCAAGAAATATTATATATGTGAATCTTAGTGAATATATTTTAAATTTCATGAGATTATATCCTTATATGAATAATTTATTTCACATATTATATTATTTTTCGATTGATTATATCAATTTTTTTATTTAAATTTGACTTTTATAAAATTATAGGTAACATATAAGTTACTTAAGTAATTTATATGTTACCTAAGTGGGAGCGTGAAATATGAATAATAAAGTAAAACTCATCAGAGTTTCTAAAGATATGCAACAAAAAGACTTAGCTTTAAAAGTAGGTATTTCCAGACAAACTTTAAGTTTGATTGAGAAGGGACAATATAATCCTTCTTTAAAGCTATGTGTGAATATTGCTGAGGCTTTAGACTCTGATCTAAATACATTATTTTGGAAGGTGTAAGAATGAAGAAACAAAAGGAATCTTTATATGTAAAATTTATAAAATATTTATATAATATCAATGATAATTTTGATGAATATAAAAAATCACAAGTTAACAGAATCGGAAACAATTCTTTTATTTTTTTAATTGTATATTTTTGGCTTGAATCAATGGCGATGTGTTTAGTTGCAAACTCATCATTAGATTTAAGCATTGTATTATTTATAATGTTATTTTCCAATTTACTAATTCTTGTCATTATTTTTTGCTACATATCGTCTTCTATATCTAATCTAAAATTAGATCAAGTAGACGTATATGACGAAAAAGATTATAGACTGAAATTAAAAGATACTGCTAAAAAATCATTAATTGTTTCCCTAATATTTTTTTATTTTGAACGTTTAATATCATTCTTATCAGATATTTTAAATAGTAGTCAATCTATTATTGATTTAATCGTTTCTCCTTATCAAAATTTAGTTGGTCTACTTATTACAATTATTGTTGGGGTTAGTTATTATTCTAAACTTAGATCTAAAATAAAAAAATAAATCTTAAATAGAAGGTGTAAAAATGAATGAACAAAAAGAATCATTATACATAAAAATAATAAAACACTTTTATGGAATACATGGATACTTTGATGAATATAAGCAGCAACAAGTCAATAGAATTGGTAATAATGCCTTTTTAATTCTACTTGCTTTTTTTTTCATAGAAATGTTAACAATTGATATTTCTGCTCTTATTTTTAATTCAGATATTATTGTTGATTTATTAATATTTGTCAATATTTTTATTATATTGATAGTATTTTTGTATATAGTTGTTTCTATGTCTGGATTAAAATTAAATCAATTTGAAACTTATGATAATAATGAATATAAGTCATTAATCAAAAAAGCTAAAGTAAGAACTATATACGCTGCCCTTGTTTTTTTCATTGGTGAAAGAATTACATTTTTCGTAATAGATATTTTAGATAAAGATAATAACTTAAGTATTTGGCAAAATATAATTTCACCTAAAGAAAATATTATTTGGGGAATAACTTCAATTTTATATGGCTTGGCTATGTATTTTACTGCTAAATCAAGAATTAAAAAATAAATTGTTAGGAGACAAAATTATGAGCAAAAAATATTTATCAAATAAATTGAATTTAACACATATCATAATGATAATTTCTGTAATAATATCCTTGTTTATTTTCTATTATTTAGATGTGGGTTCTTTAAATTATGGATCATTAATTATAGTTTCTGTAAGTATTATGAGCAGTTATTTTTCATTAAAAAATAAAATTAATAATAATAAGGATACTATAAATTTAAACAAGAGAATGAATTATTTAATCATATGGGATATATCGCTTCCGTTTATATTATTATTGATTAATTATATCATCATTTAGGAGTACTAAATGAAAAACTATTTAAAGAAAGCCTTTAGTGCAAAAGAATTAACAACGACTATTGGTGTTACGTTTTCTGCTATCTTGTTAATTTGGTTTAGTAAAAATGTTGATGAAATAATGAAATACAATATTATAAAAATAACAGAATTTATAGTTATTTTGATATTTATTAATATAATTGGTCTTTTTAAAGTTAAATATTTAGATAAATTAAATAATAAAAATTATTATGTTATTTTCAACTTATTTTTATTCATTTTTGAAGTATTGTTCGCTATTTATATAATTTAAGGAAGGGGTAAGCATGAAAACTAATAGTAAAAAGTTTGGAGATTGGCTATGTTGTTTATTACTCATAGTATTTATTTTTAATGCAAGTAAATTAAATATGGTTGGTTTTATTTTAGCCATGATTGTAATGATAATGTCGATTGCTATTAAGAAAGGAATTCTTGATTTTAAAGACAACAAAAAGCTATACATAATATTTAATGTAATTGTTTCTATTATCGTAATTTTTTCTTATGCTTGCATCTTTATTATCAAATAGTAGTATGATTAATTTATAAAATAAGAAGGTGTATTTTTATGATTTACATAATTGGTTATATGGCCACATTAATAGGATTGTTGATTCTAATTACTAGGTGGAACAATTTTTTTGGAAAACTTAACAAACTGGAAAAATTTGCTTATATTATTATATGCTTAGGAATAATGATTCCATTAGTATATGGTTTTGTTATGGGAATAATTACTAATGTAAAATTATAACAGCACATTTAAGTAAAAACGATGAAATAAAATTTATATCGTATTATAATACCTTAATAACAACACTATAATAATTAATGAAGAAGTGATTCTAATGAATAATAACAGAAAAAATGGTTCAACATATTTTGAAGTTATATTAGATGTAATTATGTACACTTTTCGTTTTATCGTGCGGGGATTTTTGCGCATATTTAATATTAATTAATATTTTTTCGTTATGGAATAATCACTAATATAAAAATATAACAAAAGGGTCGCTAACAAGTAGTTAGCGACTCTTTTTATAAATATTTAAATGTTATTTAACACCAGCAGTTTTCTTAATAGTGTTAACTAAATTGTGTGATGTAATTAAATGATATTTATATGGAATCTTAATACTTTTTACATTGCTTTTAGCACTTGTCCCAGTAGTATTTCTAAATGTATTATGTCTAGTTACAAATTTATACGCATCATTTTTACTATCTAAACCAACATTTTGACTATTATTGGTTTTGTAGAAATAATTATGTTCAGATAATACATTACTTCCACTGCCAATTTGCATAGCGTTATATTGATTTTGTGAATAACCTTGTGCATTTTGACCAGTGGGGTTAGTACTATTATCAAAATAATTATTATAAGCATGGACATAGCCTCTAAGTAATGGACGTCCCTTTAAATTAGGGCCAAACCAATTATTGCTTAAAGTGACATGCAATTTATTTGTTGCCATATATGAATCATTTTTATTTGCACCGACTAATAATGGCAATCTTTCAGATGCTAAATCATGCCAATCACCTACCCAATTCCATTTAGGATCAGGATTCATATTTAACCATTTATTTGAAAACCAGAAATGGTTATGATCAACAGTTACTTTATCTGAAGATAATGAAATTGAGAATAAATCATCAGGGATATCGTGAAAATCATTATTTTTAATAAGAGCATTATTTACACGACGTAGTGAAACTCCCAAATAGTTTACGCCAACGCCACCAACATTAATTTGATCATTATTTAATTTTTGTAAGTCACTAATATTACCATAGAAATTAATATTTTTAATGACTACATTATTAATACTTTGATTTGCGGGTAATAATTCACCATCAACTTTTAATTGAATGTTCACTAATGCAGGTTTGCTGCCCTTTAATCCTTCAATTGTTAAATTGTCCCAACTCTTATCAGCAAAAGTATAAGTCTTTGGGACATTGCCACCATTGATGGTTCCATCAACAATGATATGATGTTGCTTATTTTTAATAGCATCATTTAATTGTTGAACATTTTTAACAATCGTCGCTTTTTGTGTAGAACCTTTAGCATTAGAAAATCCAGCAGCATTCGCAATATTGAAAGTTATTAACAACATAAAAATACATGTTGAGACTGCAACAAATAATTTTTTCATAAAATCATTTCTTTCCTAAAATATTAGTATTATTATATTAAATAATAACAGGTTAAGTATTAAAAGTAGAACTAAATGTTTAACTTTAAGGGAGGTGTTTATAATAATGAGCTATGATGATTGTAGTAGCTATGAAGATGCATATAGTAAAATGAAACATGGATTTAACAGAAAGCCTACTGATTACGAAAAAGGTATGCAAAAAGCTATAATGGATCAAAATACATTCCTATACATAAAAGATCGTAAAATTATGTCCAAAATTTATACTGCTAGAATTAGTAATAAAAGCTTTTTAAGAAAATTATTTAATAAACCACATAGTGAAGAATATAAAGCGGGATATAATAAAGGACTTTCAATGTTTGAAAAATAATTATCGTAAAAAAGTTTAAATCTTTATGATTTAAACTTTTTTTATTGACTTAAACCATACTTGAAGGTTTTTAATATTCTTTAAATAATCATATTATCAGAAGGATTCAATTTGTTAAGCAAATGCGTGCTGTCGGTATGAAAATTGATGTTTTAAGAAAGTTTCATTATCTTTTTGAATCCGAAAATGATGGCAAAAAAGAACAACTTAAAATTATGGAAGAAAAACGTGATGATTTACAATCAGCTATTAATCACCTGCATTTTAAAATTAATAATTTTGATACGCATATGGAAGATACAGAAAAAGAATTAAAAAATCTTGAAAATAATAGTAAATAATTTTATATTTACATCAATAAATTTTTCATATTCAAATTATAATTGTTTTTTGTTATAATTATGCCCAAATTAGGAGGTAGTTTAATATGAACAATAAAGAAATTGCATTAGAACTTACCAAAGAATTCTTCACGCATGCTAGTTTAGATCCACAAGATGGTAAAACTTATCTAGAAGCATTCAATGAAGCATACACATTAATTTACAACAATGTTTGCACTGCTGAATCAAACAATAATAAATCTAAAACTTAATCACTAAAAAATGCTTAGAATAGTTTTCTAAGCATTTTTATTTTATATACAATAAGCTAATTTTTTTGCGCTGGAGTTAACTCCAAGTATTATTATTTATGAAAGAGGAGATGATTTTATTATTTATATAATTGGAATTATCGCTGGATTAATTTTACCAATCCAAACTTCAATTAATACTAATTTAGGAAATCGAATTAAAGGAACACCTTTTATTGCTTCAATGGTTTCATTCTTAATTGGGACTTTGTCATTATTCATAATTGCTTTGTTGAAAGGTGTACCAATCTTAATTCCATTCTCTACATTTACTAATCAACCATATTGGATATGGTTAGGCGGAGCCTTAGGAGTTGTAGGTTTAACTTCCAATATTATCATATTTCCCTACTTAGGAGCTGTGCAAACAGTTGTTATGCCAATCTTAGGGCAGATTATAATGAGTATGATAATTGATAATTTTGGCCTATTTATGTCACCTGAACATCCCTTTACCATCATGAGATTCATTAGTATTTTAATCTTATTAGCTGGTGTATTAATGATTGTATTGAAACGTAATGGTGAAAATAAGCGTAATAAAAATTATTTGTGGCAAATTTTAGGAGTAATTGCTGGAATGTTTCAAGCTACACAAACACCAGTTAATGGTCATTTAGGCATGGTACTAGGATCACCTGAACATGCTGCATTAATATCATTCTTTGTCGGAGTCATCATTTTATTTATTATTGCTGGATTTACTGACCGTGGATATAAAAAAATTAAAAATGCTGTTGGTAAAGGCAATCCTTGGTGGATATGGTTAGGCGGTGCTTTAGGTGCGATTTATGTAATGTCTAATGCTTTTATCAATCCAGTTATTGGAACTGGAACCGCTGTTATCTTAACCTTATTAGGTAATTTATCTGGTGGAGTCATCTTCGATAAATTTGGTTTGATGGGCACTACCAAGAAAAATATTACGATTATTCAATATCTCGGATTATTGGTAATGATTTTAGGTGTTGTTTTAGTTCATACATTTTAAAAAAGGGGGGTGTCTATTAATGAGTATTACGCTACATTTATTTTATACAGGCAAAAATAATAATGCACAAAAATTCGCTAATGAAATGGAATCTTCAGGAATTGCAGATCAAATAAGGAATGAAGACGGTAATCTATCTTATAAATATTATCAACCACTTGATAGTAAAAATACTATTTTACTTATTGATAAATGGAAAAACCAATCATCTTTAGATGAACATCATAAGTCAAATATGATGAGTGATATTTCTAAACTAAGAGAAAAATATGATTTAACTATGAATGTAGAAATTTTTCAAGAAATTGATGGTAATAGCAATAATAATAGTTATATTCGAAAATAAAACATAAAAGCAGGTAAAATCATTGTGATTTTACCTGCTTTTCTATTTTCCAATTTTATCATTATTTAGAAAAATAGAAATTATTAAACCTATAATTGCAATGCATAGCATTAATAAAAAACCTAGATGATAACCACTATTTAAAGAAATTAGGTTATTATCAGAGCCGCTATTATTAATTCCTAAGGTAATTAAGGTCATTGAAAGAGCGGTTCCTATTGATCCACCAATTTGTCTTAAAGTGGATGATGCAGCATTTCCATCTGTTTCATATTCACCTGGTAAAGAATTGATTCCATCCGTAAATGTATTCATCATTACTAATGAAATACCAACCATTCTTAAGGCATATGAACAACAAATTATGAATAAACTGGTGCCACTTGAAAACCAAATCATTGGTAATGTTCCAATTAATAGTAATGAAAAGCCAATTATTGATATTTTTTTAACACCAATTTTATCATATATCCAACCAGAAATAGGATTAAAAATACCAGTTAAGATTGCACCAGGCATCATTATTAAGCCGGTTAAAACGGCAGATATCATTCTGCCATTTTGTAGATATAACGGCATGATTAATTCCATCCCTACCATTGCAACATTACTTAGAGTACTTAAGATAGTTGTTAAATTAAAATTAAAGTTTTTGAAAATTGAAATATTAATTATGGGTTTTGATAATTTAGTTTGTCGATATAAAAACAAACCAATGAATAATATTCCGATTATTGATAATGCGCTAATTGTGAAGTTAATTTTTCCAGTATTACCTATTTCAGAAAAGGCGTATAAGATACTTCCAAATCCAATAAAAGACATTGAAACTGATGGTAAGTCAAATTTTGACTTCTTAACTTCATTAATATTATTCATAAATAGTATCGATAGTGCTAATACGATTGCTGAAATTATTGATAGAGTTAAAAATAAATCTCTCCAGCCAAAGTATTCCAAAATAATTCCAGATAGTGTGGGACCTACTGTTGGACCTAAAGCAATCACTAAACCGGTAATTCCTAATGCCAATCCTCTTTTTTCTGGTGGAAATAACAATAAAATTATATTTTGTACGAATGGCATTAAGAGGCCCGTTGCAATCGCTTGAATAAATCTACCTGTAAGTAGAATACCAAAGTTGGGAGCAAATAAACCAATTAGTGAGCCAATCAAAAAGGTTACTATCATAAAGATATAGTTATTTTTGGTTTTAAAATTTTGAAAAACCCACGAAGATATTGGAATCATTAGTCCGACAATTAATAAATATCCTGTACTCATCCATTGAACAGTTGATTGATTAACCTTAAATGTGTCCATTATGCTAGTTAAAGCATTATTGAACAGGGTTTCTGCTAATAAAGCCATGAATGATCCTAAAAGAACAATAAACATTACTCTTTTCTTATTAGTGACTTTCTCCATATTCTCACCTACTTTAAGTTATCTATTATTTTTGAAAGTGTTTGGTCAAATTTATTTAATTGATCTTCATCTATACCATGAGTGATTTTATCCATGGTATTTTTTATCATGTCGTTAATTACTTGCTCATTATCATTTATTTTTTTTATGGAATAATCAGTTAACATTACTTTAACTTTTCTTTTATCAGTTTCAAATTTACCAATTTTTACTAAATCCTTTTTCATCATCCTTTTAATGATATTTCTAATCGCTGGATGACTAATCTCTACCATTTTTGCTAATTTATCTTGTGAGACGTCTTTTTCTTGATTGTCATATAAATACATAATGATATGCAATTGTGTATTAGTTATGTCTGAGAAAATAGTTGCTATTTGTTTATCAAAATAATTTTTAATAAAATTACTAGCGATGTTAATTTTTATACCTAAATTTTCTGTATTTTTAAACATATTTTCGCCTCCAAAAAAGTGTAACATGTTACATAAAATATTCTACAAAATAACAAATGTTTTTTCAACAGAAAATAAAGAATTCCTAACCGTATAAATAATTTATTTTCTTAAATTAGGCTTAAGTAAATGTTAAAATTGAAGTGTAAATATTATGTACAAGGAGCCTTTAAAGTGAAGTTTAATTTGAAAAAATTATCAGTTATTTCATTATCTGCATTATTATTTTCTACATCAGTTTTAACAACTAATATTGATGCAAAATCTAATAATGCAAACAAGTATCCCAAAGAAAAAGTTACGTTAGCAAAATCCTTAACTAAACGCTTTGCTAAAGATGGTTATGTATATCGTTTATATGCCACTAAATATACTAAAGATTCCGATGGACCATATGTAACAGTGAAATCAAAAAATAAAACTGATTATAAAGTGAAAAGCATAGTAGAACTTAGTGGTACTACAGGAATATCATATGCTAATCTTGTTTCTAAAAAAGGTAAGAAAGTCACTGTTGATTTACTAAATGGATTTTATAATAAAAATAAAAATATTAAATCGTTAAAAAAGATTGTGCAACTTGAAAATAAAATTTATAAAGCTGACAAGAAAAACAACAAGGAAATGAAAAAACTTTATAAAATGGTTAAAAATGTAAAATCATCTAAGGATCGTAAAATTGCTTTAACATCTTATTATCAATTAAATAATTATTTAAAGAATCCTAAAAATGGAGTTCCTTCATTATTAGTTGGTGAAAGTGAATTTTAAATTTAAAAAGTCTAGCATTGAGCTAGACTTTTCATTTACACTGAACCCTAAAACCGCTATACTTATAAACATACTAAAATAAAACATAGAAAAAGAGCGTTGATCGACAATTATTGGTAGTAATTATCGACCAGCTAACAAAGTAAGCAGACTACTTGTTAACCTTTAACGCTCCTTAGTTATTATATAAGAGCTAGGGATTCGTTTCAATATATCTTACATATATGAGGGGACAAGTTTATTACTTGTGCCCTCTTTTTCTGTCCAAAAAGGATGGATAATAATGAAACAATTTATTAAATTTGATATTGATTTACGCAAAGATGAACGTTTAAACAATGATTCTCGTTTAGCTTATGCTTACTTATATGACCGCATGCAATCTTCAATCAAACGTCGTGAATTTTTTGATCAAAAAGTTAATGCTTATTATGTGATCTATACGGTGGAAGAAATGATTAAAGATTTAGGTGTTAGTCGCAATACGGTAATTAACGTTTATAAGAAGTTAGCGGAATTGGGTTATGTGATTAAGAAAAAAGTTTTCAATGGTGCAACCCGTTTCTTTTTACCTCACTTTCACGATGACAGTGTAGATTCTAAACCCTCCCAAGTTGATTCTAGCAACTCTAATCAAACTAACTCTAACCATAATACTAATAAGACAGCTGTTACAGCGGATGTTAATATTCATCACCAAAATAAACCGGTGAACATTAGTGAATTTGATTTAATGCAAAACGTGGTCGATGGCTTAAAGGCTAAAGCAGCCTTCGAACCTGCATTAATTAATACCCTAGTGAAGTATTCTGAAAACGCCCATTGTTTATACCAATATGCACAACTAATTTTTAAAACTAAAAAAGCTTCACTCAAGCGTGCGCTAAAGCACGGCTACAGTGAAGCTAGGAAAGCATTACATTTTGAAACTAATTGTCATATGCAAGATGATTTAGTCAAAACAATGCGGAATTTAATTATTCAAACAAAAACTAATCATAAACTACATAATAAAAATGCTCATATTGCTAAATCACTATATAAGTTTTTTGATGATGCCGTTTTAGATTATCATGATCGAATTAGTTTTAATAAAATAGAAGATTTTTATATTCCAATTAATGTTTAGTTTACCCTACACATTTATCTAGATAGCGCTAGAATAGATATAGGGGGTGATGATGTGTAATCCTATCTTAAGTAAGATTACATATTAAGATATGAAAACCAAAAATATTTTATTAACTATAATAACTTCTGCACTTTTAATAATTGCTTTTGTTTCATTTAAACCAAATGCTCATGCAATGTCATCCAGTGATGCTAATCTTAGTAACACTGTTTATGATATGTCTGAATGGCAAAATAATTTAACAGATTCACAGGTACAACAGCTAAAAAGTGAAGTTCCATTTGTTATTATTAGAGCTCAATTAGGAAGTATGCGTTATGATAATACATTTCAACATAACCGTGACTTATTAGAAAAATACAATATTCCTTACGGAGTATATTCATTTAGTCTATATACATCACCTGATGATGCAGCAAATGAGGCTCGTACACTATACCAACGAGCTCCGCATGCCAGATTCTATGTAAATGATTATGAAGAAAATGACTTAACTTCAGGAGACCCTAATACTGCTGCTCAAGCTTGGGTGGATACATTACGTCCACTAGTAGGACAAAGAAAAATTTTGTACTACGGGCCAGCTTGGTTAATGTTGCAAGAAACTTCTGCAGCTATTAGTTCATATGATGGCTACTGGCTTCCTGCATATCAAGATAGTGAACCAGAGAGAGAACATGTTTTATGGCAGTTCTCCAGTACATTTCATTCAAATGCATTGAATAAAGATTTGGATGCCAGTTTATTGAATTCTAAAGATGCAAATTGGTTTATTGGTGATACTTCTGATGCTAATTCGCAACCAGTTACTGTTGATCCAAATAATAATTCAAATAATAGTCAATCTAATAGTCAGAATAACAGTAATAACCAACAGAGTAACAATTCACAACAAAATCAATCAAATAATTCACAAGATAATATTCCAAAACCTAAGCCTAGAAATACAACTTACACTCAACAATCTAAAACAATGATTATTAAAGATGGTTATGATTATCAAATTTATAATCATGTACCATTAGATAATAAATTCTCAGATAATATCTATGCTAAAGCTAGTGTTAGTGATTATACTCATAAAAGAGTTTATATAAATTCAATCGCTAATGTTAATGGTAGATCATATTATCGTTTGTATTATCAAAATCATGTCATTGGTTGGGTTAATACTAGAGCCTTAGTTCCTAATGTTAATTATTCAAGTTATTATGTAAACAAAACGATGAAGAATAATCCTAAAGTAGCATTCCACAATCATATCAATAATAGTGGCTTTACTAGCCGCATTACTAATCATGGATATAGTTATGCTAATAAAAAATTAAAAATTACTAGTCGTGCCATTAAAGATGGTTGGCACAGCTATTATTATAAAGCTTATTATCGTGGTAAACTGCTAGGGTGGATTTACCAAAGTGCATTTAAATAATAAATAAAGCATCTAGAATTTTTAATCTAGATGCTTTATTTATTTTAAGTCTTTATTATTCATTGATTGGAAAATTTCAGACCAATCATTTTTATATTCAGCTGTATAATTCGTGCCATTTTGCATCAACATGGGTTGATATGCATGACAATTAATATTTTTGGCTACTACATGATGTGAATTATTGTCAACATTAATAACATTTAAATTGTATAAATTGTCTAAAACTTTGATGAAGGGAGCAATAATTAAATATTCACTAATTTTGTCTTTTGCATTTTCGTATTCATTATTTTTATTAAAAAAAGTTTGAAAGATATCATCAGCAAAACTAAAATGGTTATTTTGAGTTTGCCATCTAATATATTCATAGACTTTCATATCAGTGGAATATTTATTGTAATCAATATCTACTTTATGATTAATAGAAACTAAATTGTTTTTGCTCATTTCTTTTTGGATCAGTTCATCCAAAGTTTTATTTTTAGATAGTTGTTTATCATTTCCACGTTCATAATTGTCATAATTTCTGTGAAAAACATCGTTGTTTCTTGTAATAAAGTCACGTAATTTCATATGCATCCCTCCTACAATACTCATTATAACTAACTATGCTTTTTATATATAATAATACAATTATGATTTTTTACCAAAATAAAAATGCTACTTCCAAAATAAATAGCATTTTTTAATTTATATTAAATTACTTAAGTGCACTTTGATAAATCCAACCAATGAATTTACCTTTATAAAAAGCTTGGTAGTAGTAACTGTGCCAACCATCTTTAATGGCACGACGGGTAACTCTTATTTTTTTATTTGCATAATTTTTACCATGGGCGATTACTTTTACATTAGCAAAGCCGCTATTAGCAATATGGTTGTAAAAATTAATCTTATTGTTTTTCTTTACGGTTTTATTCTTGTAGTAATTTGTATATTTTATGTTTGGAATAAGTGCTTTGGTATTAACCCAACCAATTGCATGGTGTTTATAGTATAGTCGGTAATAATTTTTACCATTAATAGTTGCAATTGAATTTACATAAACTGATTTATGTTTGTAGTCTTTAACACTAGCTTTTGCAGAAGTTTGGCCTTCAAACTTATTATCACCTGGAACATGATTATAAACTTGGTAGTCATAACCATCTTTAACAATCATATTATTAGATTTTTGTACGTAGCTAGTATTTCTAGGCTTAGGTTGGGGCTTAGGCTGATTTGAATTGTTATTATCACCGTTTTGGTTATCATTATTTTGATTATTGTTGTTCTGATTATTTGGATCAACTTGTTGTGAGTTGGTATCGGTAGTATCACCGATAAACCAGTTAGCATCTTTTGAATTCAATAAACTTGCATCCAGATTTTGTCCTAATGCATTAGAGTAAAAATCACTGGCAAATTGCCATAAGACATGTTCTCTTGCAGGTTCAGTTGGATTATAGTTTGCTAACCAAAATCCATCATATGAGCTAACTGCTTCAGCAGCATTATTTGTCATGAAACCAGCATTTGAGTAGAATAAAATTTTTCTTTGTCCAACTAATGGTCTTAAAGCATTAACCCAAGCTTCAGTAGCCTCATTAGTGCCACCAGATTTAACTGTTTGTGTTTCGTAATCGTTTACATAAAATCTAGCATTAGGTGCACGATTATATAAGGTACGAGCTTCATCAGCGGCATCACTAGGACTTTCGTACATACTATATGAGTAAACTCCATATGGAACACCATATTTATTCATTAAATCACGGTTTTGTTCGAAGTTTTTATCTGAGTAAGCACTGCCTTGTTGTACTCTTAAAATCACAAAAGGTACTTCTGATTTTAATTGTTGCACTTGTTGATCTGTGAATGCTCCTTGATGTTCTGATAAATCATAAACCGTATTGCTAGGATTAGCATCACTAGATGACATTGCTTGTACATTGTTACTAGTAGCACCAAAAGTAACCATTAATAAACTAAAAGCCACAATTGTTAACAAAAAGTTCTTTATTTTCATATGTATATATAAAATATTGCTCTATATTCTATATATTTCACACCTCCATATATTTTTTTATATATTATTAATCATCTTATTTTAATTAGCTTAACATATTTTTTATATGAAATTATCGATATCAAAAAATTGTTAAATTAAGATTGTTTCCTAAATTGATATCATTGCAAATTTTTCTTTGAATTAATTATAATAATCAATGTAAAAAGCTAAGAAGGTAGTGATATTAATGAAGGATGAAGAAAATAGATTTGAATTGAGACTGATTCTAACTGCAGGAATGAATGCAGGGGTTAGAAAAACAGTTTTTAATATTCAAGGTTTGGAATTCAATGACCAGTTAAGTAGAGAAGAAGCATTATCATACTTTTTAAAGGAGCAAGATTTTATTATTGCGACTGAACGTAAAGGTGTTAAATCTAAGGAATATAAAAAAGTATTGATTTCAGTTAGAAATATTTTATCAGCAGAATTTATTGATGAATAATTAAAAGCGATATTTAACATTAGTTAAAATATCGCTTTTTTAGTTATTAACATGTATAAAATTAATCCTAAACTAGCAATTGTGAGAATAAATCCAGTTATTATGGAAGATATTATTAAGCATTTTTCTTTTTGTTTCACATGAAACAATTTTAACAATCCATAAATAACAATTATGATGAATGAAAATTCATCGAAACCACCATTGTTTTCAATGCCTTTAATATCTTTTTGAAAACCCATTAGAAGAAATGTAATACCAATTGTTAAACAACAACCTAAAATTAATAAATGCAAAAAATAAATCATTTAATCATCATCCTAATGAAAGTTTATATCCAAAATAATAAGTCCAAAATAGAATGCCAAAAAGCAGTCCAAATATTTTCTTTTTTACTTTTATTTTTTCTTTCATAGTATATGAAATTAATTCCCAATATGATTAAAAATAAAATTATGAAAAATCCTAAAACTATATACATATTAATTTTCCTTTTATTTAGTATTAATATTCATACAAAAAATTATTCAAAAAAATGATCAGATACAATTAATTATCTGGTCCTTTTTAAAATTATATCTGCCACTGCACTACCTGAAAAAATTGTGCCTATAATTAATAGTGAAATAGTTGAAATTATATTTGGTAAGCTATGTAATCCATTATAAATAAAAATCATTGCAGTTAATGGTAACAATATTCCTAATGCGCATTTTATTTCAAAGTTCATTATATAAAACTCCTTTATATGTTAATTTATCTTTACTGAGAGCTATCAAAACATTATTTTAACAGCTATAATTTCTATAATAATAACAATTATTAATAACATCATAGCTATTATAGAGAATTTTAAATATCCCATTGATTTATTTAAGAAGTTATTAAAGTGTTTTTTAATAACATTACATATACTTATAAAAAATGAAAAAGACAATAATATTCCAATAACAATTGAGAATAACAATGAATTATGTAGACTTGTCGTCGGATATTTCAAAACAAAGATTGCCAAAATATAATCTACTGTAAAAATTAAAATAGATAATAAAAAAGCTTCTTTTTTACTCATATCAAACACTTCCATTTATCATTTATCTTACTACATAACTAATATTATTTTATTTATTTAATCCATTTATATACTCATTGGATAATTCAATCATTGCTTTTTCCCAGTCATTATTTACTTTATTAAATAATGATTCAATCTTTTTTGTTTGTTCTTCATTTATTTTATTATTTAAGATTATTCCCTTTTTAGTTAGTTTTAATGTTTTAATTCTTTTATCTTTTTTAGAACTGATTTCAGTTATTAACTCTTTTTTCATTAAATTTCTAACATTCACATTCAAAGCCTGTTTTGAGATGTTCAGTAATTTTAAAATGTTTCCAATGCTAGCAATATTTAGTTCTGAAACTGAGTATATTATTCTATGCTGTGTTTTATTCAAATTATATTTTTTAAGATTTATCATAGACGAAAATTGTTGATATGCGAAGAATATAGTTGAAAGCTTTTCTTTATTATTGATATAAATTTCTCCTTATTAGGTCAACTGTGTTGACATTTTATTTTTCCGGATTTATAATTAAAAAATCATATAGGTCAACTGTGTTGACGTATTTTTGAAAGGAAGAATTGAATTGTTAAATAATTATAAATTATCAGATTATTTATTAGATGTAGTTAATTATATGGGTGCTAATGATATTTTTGGAGTACCTGGTGATTATAATCTACAATTTTTAGATCATATTACACATCGTTCAGATTTGAATTGGACAGGTAATGCTAATGAATTAAATGCTTCATATATGGCTGATGGATATGCTAGAGAAAAAGGATTTGCAACTTTTGTTACTACTTTTGGAGTAGGTGAATTAAGTGCAATTAATGGTCTATCTGGAAGTATCGCTGAACACGTTCCAGTACTAGAAATTGTAGGAGCTCCTACAAATAATGTACAAAATAATGGTTCATTAGTACATCATACTTTTGGTGACCATAAATTCGATAGGTTTGAAAAGGCTCACCGTCAATTAGGTATTAAAGCTGTTAAATTAAATAGTGAACACGCTATTGACCAAATTAATGATGTTGCTAAATATATTTATGAAACTAAAAAACCAGCTTACATTATTTTACCAACTAATTTAGTTGAAATGGAAGTTAATCAATCATTAAAGAATGATATTCCTAGTTTATTTATTAACAAAGAAATTAATTCAGACAAAGCTTTTAATCAAATTAAATCATCAATTAATAATAGTGAAAAGCCTGTTATTATTATGGGACACGAAGTAGATCGTTTTAATGTTTTTGATGATATTAAAGCTTTCTCATCTAATAATAATATACCAATTTTAGATTTAGGACTTGGTAAAGGAAATATTGATGAAAGCTTTGCTAACTTTGTAGGTACTTATAACGGTCAAATTTCGGATGAAAGTGTTAACAAATATGTTGAAAATGCAGATACAGTTATTCTTATTGGTGCTAAATTAACTGACTCTGTTACTGGAGGATTTACTCAACAGTTTAATGAACAAAACACGATTGTTCTTAATTATGAAAATGCTAATATTTATGGTAAAAGTGTTGATGAAGATTATGACTTTAAAACTATTATGAGTTATTTATCAAATGCCAAATTGGACTTATCATTACCTGAAATAAAAGATGAAAATGATAAATTAGAAGTTAAATCCTCCAATAATAAGTTGACACAAAGCTTTTACGATAATGCTGTTCGTCAATTTACATCTGATAATAATACAATAGTTGCTGAACAAGGTACATCATTCTTCGGTTTAGCTAGTCAAAGATTACCAGAAGGTGCCAAATTCTTTGGTCAACCACTTTGGGGTTCCATTGGATATGCATTTCCTGCAGCTTTAGGTAATCAAATAGCTAATAAAGACCGTAGAGTTGTTTTATCTACAGGTGAAGGTTCATTACAATTAACAATTCAAGAATTAGGCCTTGCTTTCCGCGAAAAATTGAATCCTGTAATGTTCGTTATTGACAATAGTGGATATACAGTTGAAAGAGTTATTCATGGCATGAATGAACATTATAATGATGTTCCTAAGTTAAATTATGGACTAATGCCTAAGGCATTTGGTGCTAAAGATGATGAATATGATTTTATTGAAGCATCAACTGAAAATGAATTAATTGATGCAATGTCTAAGGCTAAAGAAGAGAAAGATAAATTAGTATTGATTCAAGTAAACATGGGAATGAAAGATGTTCCTGAACAACTTGCAAAGACTGCTAAAGCTTTTGCTGATCAAAATAAATAAAAATTTAATTCTTAATATTATCTTTAATATATAGTAAAAGCTACTGATAAATTTATCAGTAGCTTTTTATATCTGTTAATGTCTCTGTATTTTTACCTATTTTGCCAAAAATGTCCACTCTTTTTGATCCTAATTTACCAACATAGTATGAGACATTGCCGCCTCCTTGATTATCGGTTACATTATGCAAATCTTCATCTTTATGCTTAATAATATAATTATATAGATTCTTATCTTTGCATATACTTTTTAATTTATCTTTACTTTGTACTGATGCATCAAATTGATTGAATATTGAATCATTTTCGTTATTTTTCATATTAAACCATAATGAAAATAATATAATTGCAATAATAATTTGAGGCGAAATAAGTTCTAATATTTTATTATTACTAAAAATTTTTTTGTTCATATTTTAGCTCCTAGATTATAAAAAATTATATTAAAATAAATCTAAAATCATACAGCCTATTTCAAATATGGCATCTAATATATCTATAAATATCTCGATAATTATATTTCTTTTAGTATTCATAAAAATATCTCCTCAAATACAACTAAATAAATAGTAACATAAACGAAAATTTATTATTAATGACAATTTTAACTTGCTAATGGAATTAACTAAACCTTTGATAAAAAATCTCCATATAATATTTGTTATACTATCCTTAATAAATGTTAAAGGAAGTGAAATTATGAATGAAGAAAATGACGGATCAGGATTAATTAAAGCTAATTATATTCTTGCGATTATTCTATGTATTCCCATTGTTAGTGCGGTTGATTATTTATTTGGTGGATTAGATATCGCTATAATTATCATATCAATCATTATTTTAAATAAGAAAACTTATATGCCTAAAGTTGGAACCATCTTGATGATTATATCCAGTATCTTTAGCTTAATAGGTATACTTTATTTTTATTTGGAACTGCCTGAAGTCATTAATAAAATTGTATATATTTCAGATCATCACATTCAAGGAGAAAATATTCAACTCTTTAATGCTCCTTTATTAGCATTATTTGGTTTCTTGTCTTTTGGATTAAGAATTGCTGCGATTATTGTTTACAGTATTTATAGAAAACCTGCTAACAAATAATTTTAAATCCTTAATAAAATCTCATCGTTTTTTAATAATGGTGTTTTAATTGCTCATTAAATGAACTAGAATATTTAATATAGGAGGGGATTTTAATGACTAAGTTAGAACAAGTTCAAAATTGGACTGATAAACAAGGATTAGATTTTACATATTTGAGTGATCCTAAGACCATTCAATATTTGACTGGATTCTTTAGTGACCCAGTAGAAAGAGTGCTTGCACTGGTTGTCTTTGCTGATAAAGCACCATTTATGTTTGCACCTGCTTTGGAAGTAGAAGCAATTAAGGATACTGGTTTTCCATATGACGTATATGGATACTTAGATCATGAAAATCCTTGGCAAATGATTGCTGAACACGTTAAAGAACGCAATGCTAACCCTAAAAAGGCTGGTTTAGAAATGACCAATTTAACAATCAGTCGTTTAAATGAATTACAAGCAGTTCTAGATGTATCATTTACCACTGATGTTACTGATTTCATGAACAGCATGCGTTTGATTAAATCACCTGATGAAATTGAAAAATTAGATGCAGCTGGTCGTGAAGCTGACTATGCATTTCAAAAAGGTTTTGAAGCCGTTAAAGCTGGTAAACCAGAATCAGCAGTAATGGCTGAATTAGAATATGCACTAAAACTTAAGGGTGTTATGGAAATGAGCTTTGACACTTTAGTCCAAGCCGGTGCTCATGCTGCTGAACCTCATGGTGCAACCGGCAGTAATTTAATCAAAAATAATGAAATGGTATTATTTGATTTAGGAACTGTGCATCAAGGCTACATTTCAGATTCATCAAGAACAGTTGCAGTTGGTAAATTGTCAGATAAACAAAAAGATATTTATAACGTTTGTCTAGATGCTCAATTAACAGCTATGGATTATGTTAAACCTGGTGTGACAGCTGAATCAGTTGATAAAGTTGCTCGTGATGTTATCGATAAGGCTGGTTATGGTAAATACTTCATTCACCGTCTTGGTCATGGTATGGGGATGTCAGAGCATGAATTCCCATCCATTATGGAAAGCAATAAGATGGAATTGAAACCAGGGATGTGTTTCTCAATTGAACCTGGAATTTATGTTCCTGGATTTGCAGGAGTTCGAATTGAAGATTGTGTTCATGTCACTGAAAATGGATGTGAACCATTTACCCATACCCCTAAAGAACTTAAATATTTATAAAATAATGATGCTTATCAATCCTATTGGTAAGCATTTTTTATTGCCAATTTTAAAATAAAAGCTTTTTGAGCGTTTTTATTGCAAAATAGTATGTTTTATCTAATACAAGTTAAAATGCTTATATGAGCTAATAACGGCCTATTATCTATACTTTTACCTTATAAAAGGGTATAATAAGAGAAGTAAGAAAAGGTGGGTGAAGTTTTGAAGAAGAGTGTTTTCATCAGTACTGAATATATTACATTAAGCCAATTATTAAAAGAAGAAAACGTTGTTTCTTCTGGCGGACAAGCAAAATGGTATTTGAAGGATCATCAAGTTATGTTGAATGATGAACCTGAAAACCGTCGAGGTAAAAAGCTATATGATGGTGATAATGTTGAGGTAATGGATGTAGGATTATTTTTTATCCGTAAAAAGTAGGCTAAATCTATGAAATTAAAAGAAATAGAGTTACACCATTTTCGTAATTATGATGACGTTAACATGCAATTTTCACCTGGAATTAATGTCTTACTTGGTAATAATGCCCAAGGCAAGACTAATATGTTAGAAGCCATTTATGTTTTAGCTTTAACGCGTAGTCATCGAACTAGCAACAATCGTGATTTGATTGAATGGCAATCAGAAGCTGCACAAATTTATGGCAATGTTGCTAAACGATTGGGCGATACTAAGTTAGAAATTGATTTAGGTAAAAAAGGCAAGCGAGCTAAGGTCAATCATTTGGAGCAAGCCAAACTTTCATCTTATGTAGGTGAATTAAATGTGATTTTGTTTGCCCCAGAAGATTTATCAATTGTTAAGGGCTCGCCAAGTATACGTCGTCGTTTTATGGATATGGAATTTGGTCAGATGAGTAATCAATATCTTTATGACAATGCTCAATATAGAAAAATATTAAAACAACGTAATAACTATCTGAAAAAATTACAGATGAAAGAAGCTAGTGATCAGTTATATTTGGAAGTTTTATCTGATCAACTAGCTGCTTATGGTTCTAAGATTATTTTTCAACGCATCGATTTATTGAAAAAATTAGAAGGCTGGGCAGCAGATATTCATGCTGAAATTTCACAAGATAAAGAAAAATTACAGTTTAAATATGCTTGTGCTTTAAAGAAAAAGCAATTAAGCGATGTTGATAGCATTTATAATGGATTACTCAGTTTATATACTGATAATCGTGATAAAGAGATTAGACAAGGCAATAGTTTATATGGCCCACATCGTGATGATTTACAATTTATCATCAATAAAAAAGACGTTTCTACTTTTGGTTCGCAAGGACAACAAAGAACTTCAGCCCTTTCAGTTAAGTTAGCTGAAATTGATTTGATGAAGGAAGAAACGCATGAATATCCAATTTTATTATTGGATGATGTGTTATCTGAATTGGATGATAGTCGCCAAACGCATCTATTAAAGTCGATTCAAGATAAAGTTCAAACCTTCTTAACAACCACTAGTTTAAGTGGCATTGCTCGCGAATTAATTTCAGATCCTAAGATTTTTAATATTGAAAGTGGAACCGTCTCAGAAGAAAAGTGATTTCTTTTTAGGAGGAATAAAGTTGACTGATAAGGAAAAAGCAGAACAAAGAAGAAAAACTGACGAATATGATGCCAGTCAAATTCAAGTTCTAGAAGGCCTAGAAGCCGTTCGTAAACGTCCAGGAATGTACATAGGATCAACTAGTGTGCAAGGACTACACCATTTAGTTTGGGAAATTATTGATAACGGAATTGATGAAGCATTAGCAGGTTTTGCAGATTCAATTCATGTAACTATTGAAAAAGACAATAGTATTACTGTTGTTGATGATGGTCGTGGAATTCCAGTTGATATTCAAAAGAAAACTGGGAAACCCGCATTGGAAACTGTGTTCACTATCTTACATGCCGGAGGTAAATTCGGTGGTGGTGGATACAAAGTTTCTGGTGGTTTACATGGGGTTGGTGCCTCAGTAGTAAACGCCTTATCCACTGAACTAGATGTAACAGTTACCCGTGATGGTAAGAAATACTATATGGACTTTTCTAGAGGACATGTTAAAACACCAATGAAATTTATTGGTAACGATGATCCTGACAATCACGGAACTAAAGTTCATTTCACACCAGATCCAGATATTTTTACAGAAACAACTACCTATAATGTTAAGACTTTGACTGCGCGTATTCGTGAACTAGCTTTCTTAAATAAGGGTTTAAAAATTTCACTACGTGATAATCGTCCAGCAGAACCAACTGAAGAAGATTTCCTATATGAAGGTGGAATCAAACATTATGTTGAATTCATCGATAAGGATAAAGAACCAATTTTCCCAGAACCTATTTATGTTGAAGGTAAAGAAAATGGAATTTCAGTTGAAGTTGCTTTGCAATATACTGATGACTATCACAGCGAACTTAGAACTTTCACCAATAATATTCATACTATTGAATGTGGAACCCATGAAGAAGGTTTCAAGCGTGCTTTAACTCGTGCAGTTAATGATTATGCAAGAAAGAATAATTTATTAAAAGAAAAAGATGATAACTTAACTGGTCCTGATGTTCGTGAAGGTTTAACTGCAGTTGTTAGTGTTAAGCATCCCGATCCACAATTTGAAGGCCAAACTAAGACCAAGTTAGGTAATTCTGATGCTAGAACGGCTACTGACCATATTTTCTCAGAACGTTTCTCTAAATTCTTAATGGAAAATCCTAAATTAGGTAAACAAATTGTTGATAAGGGTTCCTTGGCATCTAGAGTTCGTGCTGCTGCAAAGCGTGCTCGTGAAGTTACTAGAAAGAAATCTGGTCTAGAAATTAGCAGTCTTCCTGGTAAGTTAGCTAATAATACTAGTAAAGACCCAGCTATTTCAGAATTATTCATTGTCGAAGGGGACTCTGCTGGTGGATCTGCTAAGCAAGGACGTTCTCGTTTAACTCAAGCTATTTTGCCAATTAGAGGTAAAATTTTAAATGTGCAAAAAGCATCAATGGATAAGATTTTAGCTAATGAAGAAATCAGATCAATGTTTACTGCAATGGGAACCGGTTTTGGTAAAGATTTTGATATTAATAATGTGCATTATCATAAGTTAATTATCATGACCGATGCCGATGTTGATGGTGCCCATATTCAAGCATTACTATTAACATTAGTTTACAACTACATGCGTCCATTACTTGATGCCGGATATGTATATATTGCTCAACCACCTTTGTATCGTTTACAACAAGGTAAGATGATTAGATATGTTGCTAACGATGAAGAATTAGATAGATGGAAAGCCGAATTGCCAGCATCACCTAAACCAAGCATTTCTCGTTATAAAGGTCTTGGTGAAATGGACGCTGAACAATTATGGGATACTACTATGAATCCAGAAAACCGTCGCTTACAAAGAGTTGAAACTAAAGATGCTGAAAATGCAGCTGGAGTTTTCAATATGTTGATGGGTAACAAAGTAGAACCACGTCGTAAATTCATTGAAGAAAACGCAACATTCGTTGAAAACTTGGATGTTTAGTTAAAATGTTTCACATGAAACATTATGTTATAACGACCATGAATGGAGGCAAATACATTGGCCAATAATGAAGATTTATCAAGTCATCGCATTGAGAATGTGGACTTATCTGAAAAAATGAAAACATCATTTTTAGACTATGCAATGAGTGTTATCGTTGCACGTGCCTTACCTGATGTTAGAGATGGTATGAAACCAGTTCATAGAAGAATTTTATATGATATGCGTGAACTAGGTTTGACTCCAGAAAAACCTTTCCGTAAGTCAGCCAGAGTGGTTGGTGATACTTTAGGTAAGTATCATCCCCATGGTGATAGTGCTGTTTATGGATCAATGGTACGTATGGCACAAGAATTTAGTTATCGTTATCCATTAGTTAATGGACATGGTAACTTTGGTTCTGTCGATGGTGATGGAGCTGCCGCTATGCGTTATACCGAAGCTAAATTAAGTAAAATGGGTATGGAAATGTTACGCGATATCAACAAAGATACTGTTGATTTTCAAGATAACTTTGATGGTAGTGAACGTGAACCAGAAGTACTACCTGCAAGATTTCCTAACTTATTAGTTAATGGTGCTTCAGGAATTGCGGTTGGGATGGCTACTAATATTCCACCACATAATTTAAGTGAAGTTATTTCAGCATTGCATATTTTAATGGAAAACCCAGATGCAACTACTGCTGATTTAATGGAAGCATTACCTGGCCCTGACTTTCCTACTGGTGGAGTTGTCCTAGGTAAATCTGGTATCAGAAAGGCTTACGAAACTGGTAAGGGTAGCATTATTTTACGTGCTAAGACTGATATCGAAGAAAATAAAAATGGTAAACAACGCATTATTGCAACTGAAATTCCATATATGACTAATAAAGCAAAACTAATTGAAAGAATTGCTGATTTGGTTCGTGATAAAAGAATTGATGGAATTTCAGATGTTAATGATGAATCTGACCGTGAAGGTATGCGCATTGTAATTGATGTTAAGCGTGATGCTTCAGCTCAAGTTGTATTAAATAACTTATATAAAATGACTTTAATGCAAACTAGCTTTAGTTTTAACATGTTAGCAATTGTTGATGGTACACCAAGAATTTTGAGCTTAAAGGAAATTCTTCAATACTATCTAGAACATCAAGTTAGCGTTATTAAACGTCGTACTGAATACGAATTAAGAAAAGCTGAAAATCGTGCTCATATTTTAGCTGGTTTAATTACTGCTTTAGATAATATTGATCGTGTAATTACAATTATCCGTGAATCACAAACTTCAGCCGTTGCTAAAAAGCAATTGATGGATGAATTTGATTTATCAGATAAGCAATCACAAGCCATTTTAGATATGCGTTTAGTTCGTTTAACTGGACTAGAACGTGACAAGATTGCTAGTGAACATGATGAATTATTAAAGAGTATTAACCACTACAAAGAAATTCTTGCCAGTCGTGCAAAAATCAACGAAATTATTTATGAAGAATTAATGGAAATTCAACACAAATTCGGTGATGATCGTAAGACTGAATTACGTGTCGGCGAAGTATTAAGCATCGAAGACGAGGATCTTATTGCTGAAGAAGATATTATGATTACTCTAACTCATAATGGATACATTAAGCGTACAGCAACTTCAGAATTTAAGAGTCAAAACCGTGGTGGTCGTGGAGTTCAAGGAATGGGTGTTCATGATGATGACTTCATTGAACATTTAGTTTCAACAACTACTCACCACACATTGTTATTCTTCACTAACCAAGGTAAGGTTTACCGTATGAAGGGTTATGAAATCCCAGAATATGGTCGTTCTGCTAAAGGTCTTCCTATTATCAACTTGTTAGGAATCGAAAATGCTGAAAAAGTCCAAGCAGTTATTACCATTAGTGAAAATGAAAATTATGATGATAAAGACTTATTCTTCACTACTCTTCAAGGTACTGTAAAACGTACTTCTGTAGATGAATTCAAGAATATCCGTAGTAATGGTCTAAAAGCAATTCATCTAAAAGATAAGGATGAATTAATGCGCGTTTCCACTGTAAATGAAGACCAAAACATTATTATTGGGACTCATTTAGGTTACTGTGTTAGCTTTAAAGTTTCCGATGTTCGTTCAATGGGACGTTCTGCTACTGGGGTTCGCGGAATTCGTTTAAGAGACAACGATTATGTTGTTGGTGCTGATGTATTAAATCCAGATGACAATGTATTTGTTATTTCAGAAAAAGGTTACGGAAAACAAACACCCGCTTCTGAGTATCAAATTAAAGGTCGTGGTGGAAAAGGTATCAAGACCGTTAATGTAACTGAAAAGAATGGTCCATTAGCTGGTTTAACTACGGTTACTGGTGATGAAGATATTATGTTAGTTACCGATAAAGGTGTTATGATTAGATTCAATGTAGCAGATGTTTCACAAACTGGTCGTGCTACACTAGGTGTTCATTTAATTAAGATTGATGAAGATTCAAGAGTTTCAACAGTTGCTAAGGTTTCTAATGAAGCAGAAGAAGCAAACGATGAAAAAGATGATGAAACATCAGATTCTAATGATGAAACTACAAAAGAATAATTAAACAAAAAATAAGCTAGTGAATTTATAAATTCACTAGCTTATTTTTTAATATACTCGGTAATGTTTTTTCGCAGTATTAACATGACGATAATACCAAGTAGTCATAGTAGTTTTATTGGGTAATGTTAAATGCTTTTTTGTATTTTTATTAGGCACAGCATCACTTAAACTTAAGCGATTATGCTTAACTGACAAATACCATAAACCGTATTCTCGACCTTCATATACAGGTAAAACTTTTATGTTTTGATATTTATGTCCAACTAATACTTTCGCATTAATCATATTTTTATTAATCCTTAAACCAAAATTATAATCATCCGTTTTATGATTTAATTTTAAATAATTTAAAGGGTGGTTAGTGTTATAGACATCACCTAAAGTAACTCTTTGGATCATGTGATTATTCATCACAGATTTTAAAATGATAAAAGGAATATGTTTTGGATTAACTGCTCCATGATAATCTTTCTCGGCATTGTACCAATTACCCCAAAATCTTTTTGGAATTTTGTTTTCACGGTTAAAGCCTAATTCTTTTAATTGCCTTTCATTATAATACGTTGCTGGAATGTTTGCGTGAACATCAACATTATTTATTCCATAACCACAAAGGGTAATTATAATAATGCTTAAAACTAAACTAAATAATTTAAAAATATTATTTTTAATATCCATAAATAAAGACCTCTTACAATTTCAATTTTAAGTTTGTTAACTTAAGGTTTCAAATAAAAAGGTATTTATTATTATAATTAGTTATCTAATTGATAATGATTTTTAGCTTGTTTCATTGATTTATAATACCAAGTATTCATAGATACATGATTGGGTAATTTATTTTTCTTAAAGTTAGGGACAACTACACTCATACCAATTCTATTATTTTGAATTGGCATATACCATAAGCAATTATCTTTGTATATTGGTAAAGCCCAAACATACTTATTACCTTTATTAAATGAAGTATGAATCTTTATTAATTTTTTCCCAATCATTAATGGTAAATTATGTTTATATTTTTTGTTAGTTTTCAAATTATAAACAAATCCTTCATTTTTTAAGCTGTTATTATTAATACTTAATTTATCAATATTTATGCTTTCCTTTTGCTTAATTCCATAATTAGGTTCTTTCATAGCGTTATACCATTTTCCATGAAATACTTTGGGAAAATGATTTGATTTACTAAAACCTAACGCTTTTAATTCCTTTTTATTATAAGTTGTAGGTGGAACACTAGCATGAATATTAATGTTCTTTGTATTTTGTATAAATAATAAAGCGATTAATATGGTTAATAATGATAATGATATATTTATTATCTTTTTCATAATTTTTCCTTCTTTATAAAAAAGATATAGAAGATAGCTATATCTTAAAAATATTATTTTTCGTCCCATGGGCGTGCTACATATCCAGTATGTACTGATCTAGCATAAACGCTTGATACTTGAACTCTTGGAGGCCAACTTTCAATGATGCGATCATTTCCTAGATATAATGCTACATGCCAAATTGTTTTGGTACCGGGTTCATAATAGAAAATTAAGTCACCACGTTTACGTTGACCAAATGGAACAAATTTAAATTTTTTAGTTGCCCATAATTTTCGTGAATTCCATTCGTTACCTGGATGGGCATGTTGAATTGCACTAACTGGCTTAGGATTAATACCACCAGCATATAATGCTTGAACAACTAATCCTGAACAATCATTTCCATAATTAGGACTTGAAGATGCACCATAAATATATGGTTTACCTAAGTATTTGTATGCTTGCTTAATAGCTGCATTGATATGTGCTTTTCTACCTTGGGTAATTTTTGCACCTAGTGGAGCTACATATCTATCGATACTGTAAAATTGCCATCTTGGGAAACCTAATTTAACCCATGTATTAACATCTACATTACCAGTAACTTTTAAATGATGCTTCTTTTGAAAATTCATAACAGCATTTTTACTTGCGTAGTTGTATTCATAATGACCAGTTCCAATTGGTCCCATATTGACACCTAATTTACGCATTATTTTAACTGTTTTAATACCTTCATAGCCGACTTTTACTGTATAGCCAACTTTACCAACTGGCTTAATTTGTTTGTCAGAAATTTGATAATATCGCTTGGGATTTTGGTATTCTTTTGCTTTTGCATTAACATTATTATTGCTGAAACATACCAACAAAGTGATTAATAATAGTGCTGATGCAATTGAAGTGAATAATTTTCTCCAATTATTCATGGAACGTCCTTCTTTCTTAAAATAAAATAATAAAGTACATAATTATTCTAACACTGTTATAATCATTTTGTATTGATTAATTATAATGGTGTTATAATATAATAAGTTTATATTGAAAGAAGTAAATTATATGAAACGAAAAAATTTGAGAATCCTTTTTATCCTTCCAATAATTGCTATCATTGCAATTTCTATTCAATTTATTGATATAAAAGCGGATACCGTAACCTCACCAGTTACTAATAATCAGAATGATTCACAAAATAATGTTGCTAATAGTAATCAATCTTCTGGAAATGATAATGATTCAAACAATAATAATGATGATAAGAGCATTAGTAATTCCACAGATAATAATCAAAATACAGATAAACGTATTCCTGTTAATCGAACTAAAAAAGTAAAGCAACATCATTATTTTAGAATTTTAAGTACAAAAAAGACCAACTTTAATACGATTGTTAAAAAAAATCGCAGTCTTTATATAGGCGGTGGTTATAATACAAATAAAAAAAGTATTAAAAGCTACAAAAATAGTAAAAATTTACTTAACGCATGGGTTCATGTAATTGAATTTGAGAATACTAAATTAGGTAAATATGCTCATATTATACATAATGGAAAAGATGAAGGCTGGATTAACAATTCTGCTTTAGATTACTCATCTTTTAAATTAAATAATGTTCCACTGATCAGCCAACGTCCACAGTTACCAACGGGTTGTGAAATTACTGCTGTAACAATGATGATTAATTACGCTACTGGTAAGAAATATTCTAAAACTTTTTTTGCTAATAAAATGCCTCGTAACTCTAATCCTAATAAAGGCTTTGTAGGTAGTCCTTATTCCAAATCAGGTTGGTATATTTATCCACCAGCATTAATGAAATTGGTTCATCGTTATGCTGGCAGTAGTGTCAATCTAACTGGTAAAAGCACAAATTATTTAAAACATTACTTAAAACAAAATAATCATCCTATTGTTATTTGGATAGCTAATACTGATGGTTTTCCTAATCATGCAGTAACGATGACTGGATTTAATAAAAAACAATTATACTATAATGATCCTTGGCTAGGTAAAAGAACTGGTATGAATATTAAACAAATAAATATTCATAGATTCCATGATCATAACAGAGCCATTAGTTATTAATATCAAAGACGATTCATTTATTTGAATCGTCTTTTTAACTACCATTTTTTAGGATTTAAAATATCTTCATTTTTATTATTTAATCCTTTTTTGTAAATATCTGATTTTTTAGATAAATATTGAACTCGTTTTTGAGCCTCTTGTAACTGTCTTTGAGCTTGAACTTTCAAATTTTCAATTATTTGATAACGTTCCTTAATTGTTGATTGACCTTTTAAACATAGATCTACATATTTCTTTAAATTATCGATCGACATACCAGCTTCACGCATCCGCTTATCTCCCATTAACCAATTAATGGCTTCTTGGTCAAAAATGCGATGATTATTTTTATCTCTTTTAACGCTTGGAACTAATCCATTATCAGAATAATATCTGACAGTGTTTTCATTTAAGCCAACTTTTTTGGCAGCATTTTTAATTTCCAAAAAATCACTCCTTATTACTTGCCTTCATGTTACATGAAGGTGCTATGATATGACAACATTAATAAGGAGGTAATATTTATGGTAAAAATTCCTAATGTAAAATTAAATAATGGTGTTTTAATGCCTCAAGAAGGTTTTGGTGTTTACCAAGTACCTGATTATGAACAATGTAAACAAGCAGTTAAAGATGCTTTATCAGTTGGATATCGTGCAATTGATACTGCCCAAGGCTACCAAAATGAAGATGCAGTTGGGGATGCAATTGCTGAAAGTGATGTTGATAGAAAAGACATCTTTATTACTACAAAAGTATGGATAAGTAATTTTGGTCATGAAAAAACTTTAGAAACAGTAAATGAATCATTGAAAAAATTAAAGACTGATTATCTTGATTTAGTATTAATTCATCAACCAGTTGCTGATTACTACAGTGCTTATCGTGCTCTAGAAAAGTTATATAATGATGGTAAAATTAGAGCAATTGGTGTTTCCAATATGAATCCTGCTAAGTATATAGACTTCATTATGAATAACGAAGTTAAACCAGCAGTGAACCAAGTTGAAACTCACGTTTTCAATCAACAAAAGACTTTAAGAAAATATATGAATGAAAATGATACTCAAATCGAATCGTGGGCACCATTTGCAGAAGGCAAAAATAATTTGTTTAGCAATGAAGTATTAAATTCAATTGGTGAAAAATATGCAAAGTCTGCTGCTCAAGTTGCTTTGAAATTCTTGGCACAAAGTGGAGTGGTAATAATTCCAAAGTCTACCCATATTGAACGCATGAAAGAAAATATTGATATTTGGGATTTTGAATTAACTGAAGATGAAATGACTCAAATTAGTAATTTAGATTTAGATAAAAGTTTATTCTTAGATCATTCAAATCCTGAAACGATTAAATGGTTAAATCAATTGAAACTATAATATAAAATACGGAATCTATTATGATTCCGTATTTTTTTTAACATATATTAGTTTTATAATGAGGATAAAACTTTTTAAAGGAATAAATAATGAATACTTTTAAACAAAAAATTTTTATACCAATTTTCATATTAGTAATGTGTTTACTATCAATTTCAATTAGTACTAACGCTAAAGTTAAAGTTTATAATCAACATGGTATAGCACTTAAAAAATTTAAAGTTTCTAAATTTAAATATGTACATAATCATAACTATACCCGCAAAGACTACCATAAACATTATCATCGAGGATATCGTCGTACACATAATCATATTAAGTCTTATGGTGGGAACTATCGCACTTATGCTAAAACTTTATTCTTTTTAACTAGTGCCAGAAGGAACTCTAAACATCGTCGTTGGAATCCACAAAGTTTAGTGATTACGCCTAATGGAAAATTTGCCTTTGTAATGTATCCTAGAGAAGTTGTTAGATATAACTTGTTTAAGTTACATAAAATGGACGTTGATTTTAAGCATCCCATTTTAAGTGAAAAACAGATTAAATCCGCAGTTAAATTTGGACCCATTATTGAAAACGGGCACGGTCAATCACTTAGCTATAACTATAAAACTCATCGCCTATGGTTTATTAACATGGGGACTATGAATAAACATGCTAAATTAGAAGAATTAAGCATGAAGACTTTAAAGCCAGTCCAAATTATTAAATTTCATTATAGCAAAGCCTATTCATTGAGTAATGAACTAGCATTTGATAAACGTGGTAATCTATATACCTATACTAGAACTAGTGGTAATGGTGCCATTAAAAATGGCACATTAAGAATTAGTAAGGGTTATATTTCACATCACAAGGTTCATTTTAAAATGATTATGCAGGGGATTCGCCACGCACCAGGATATTTAACCCAGTCGTTATCATATAATCCTAGAAATAATCGTTTATACTTTGTTTCTGATGGCGGAATTTTATCAGCTCCAGTGAATAAGTTGGGGCATTTGAAGAATCATGATATCCGTGACACTAAATTTTTAACTCGTCGTGAGTTTGAAGGATTAGCGTTTACTAAAAATGGTAAAGGTCATTTACTATTAAATAGATCACCTGAAATCATGACCTTTAGTCATTTTTAATTCTAAAATTTAAAAATAATATTTTATATCTTCGTATTTTATATATGTATCGTAAACAATTTCCCGTATTGTATTGAATAAAATTATTTTTGATGGTAAACTAATTGAACGTGAGTATTAGTTATAAAACTTATACTCCTTACTCTCAATTAAGAGGGTCTAAAGTCCACAAGGAGGTGTAATTCATGGAAGAACATAAATATGAAATTACTTACATTATTCGTCCAGATCTAGAAGAAGGCGCTAAAAATGATTTAGTTGCTCGTTTCGACAAGGTTTTAACTGACAATGGTGCTAAGTTAATTGACTCAAAAGACTGGTCAAAACGCCGTTTCGCATTCGAAATTGGTGGTTATAACGAAGGTGTATACCACGTTATTAACTTAACTACTGCTGAAAAAACAGCATTAGACGAATTTGATCGTCAATCAAAATACAGTGACGACATTTTACGTCACATGATCGTAAGAAGATAATTTAGAACTTTATTGTTTTTTAAAAAGAGAGGAGTACTTTCAGCATGATTAATCGTACAACTTTAACGGGTAGATTAACACGGGACGTTGATTTGCGATACACTCCAAACGGTGCTGCCGTGGGTAATTTTACCTTAGCTGTTGATCGTAGATTTACTAACCAAAATGGTGAAAGAGAAGCAGATTTTATTAACTGTGTTATCTGGCGTAAATCTGCTGAAAACTTTGCTAACTTCACTCATAAAGGTGCTTTGGTTGGAATTGATGGTCGTCTTCAAACAAGAAATTACGAAAATCAACAAGGTCAAAGAGTTTATGTTACTGAAGTAGTTGTTGAAAACTTTGCTTTGTTAGAACCACGTTCTGCAAACAAAGGTGGCAACAACAATGGTGCTCCTCAAAATAATTCAGGAAATAATAATCCTTTTGAAAACCAAAATAACAATTCATCAAATAATGGTGGAAACAATGGAAATGGCATGAATAACAATAATAATTCATCTGATCCATTTGCTAATTCTGGCGATCAAATTGATATTTCCGATGATGATTTACCATTTTAATGAGTAGATAATAGGGGAGGGAATTTTAATGCCACAACAAAGAAGAGGTGGCGGCCGTCGTCGTCGCAAGGTTGACTTTATCGCAGCCAATCACATCGATTACATCGATTACAAAGATATCGCATTATTAGGACGTTTTGTTTCAGAAAGAGGTAAGATTTTACCACGTCGTGTTACTGGAACAAGTGCTAAAAACCAACGTAAGGTTACTTTAGCTATCAAGCGTGCTCGTATCATGGGCTTAATGCCATTTGTTACTGAAAATGCATAAAAATTATATTTTTACTGAGATAACTTATAGTTATCTCAGTTTTTTTATTACATAATTTTTGTGATAAAATAGAAATACAAAAACAGTGTAAAAGAGGAGTTACAATGAAAAAATTGTTTTCATTTACTAACTTACCACCTTTCCTTAAAAATAAGATTTTAAGATGGATTACGTTAGCCTTAACTTTATTATCAATTTTTAGTTTAGTAGTCTCATTTTTATATAATTATATTGTTGGAGTTATATTCTTAGTTGCTGTATGTTTAATTTTATCCTACATTTTTAAGAAAATGAACGATTTAAGTGACAGTACTGAAAATTATATTTCTGATTTATCATATCGAATTAGCCGTGGAGACCAAGAAGCCTTGTTAGAAATGCCAGTGGGAGTCATCATTATTAGTGAAAATGGAGCAATTGAATGGGTTAATCCATACCTAATGCCATACTTTGGTGACCAAGACCTGTTAGGTACTAATCTGGAAGAAACTAATCCAGAATTAAATGATATTTTAACAAATAATTGGAATAATCCAGATAATGCAACTGTCAAGTGGCAAGATCATTATTTCACCTTATTGATTCAAAAAGAATATCGTACTGCTTATATGATTGATATTACTAGATATTATCAGATTGAAAAAGACTATAGTGATGAAAAAATTTCTATTGGGCAAGTCTTTTTGGATAACTATGATGAAATTACTCAATCCATGAGTGATCAAGAAATATCTAATTTGAACAATTACGTTACTAATGAATTGAATATTTGGGCGCAAAAATTTGGTTTCTTCATTAAACAAGTTGATGAAGATCACTATATTATGTTTACTTATTCTAAAATATTGAAAGATATTGAAGCTGATAAATTTAATATTTTAGACACTATTCGTGAATCAACATCTAAGCAAAATTTCCCATTAACTTTAAGTATTGGAATTGCTTATGGTGAAGATAATTTAAACGAATTGGCTGAACAAGCTCAAAGTGACTTAGACTTGGCACTAGGTCGTGGTGGTGATCAAGTTGTTGTAAAAGCAAAAGATCATGAAGCCCGTTTCTATGGTGGAAAAACTAACCCAATGGAAAAACGTACCAGAGTGCGTGCTCGTATGATTTCACAAGCACTACAAGAAGTGTTCAGAGAATCTGATCAAATCTTCGTCCAAGGTCATAGTCAACCAGATATGGATTCAATTGGTGCTTGTATGGGAATGCATCGTTTGGCTCAAATGAATAATAAACATTGCTATATTGTTATTCCAGAAGGTACTTTCCATTCTGATGTGCAAAGATTAATCAATAAAATTCAGGAAGATGACAATCTTAAAGATGATATCATCACTCCTGATGAAGCTTTACAAAAGGCAACTGATAATAGTTTATTGATTATGGTAGATCATTCTAAACCTTCAATGAGTGTTTCTTCGAAGTTGTATGAACGTCTTGAAAATAAAGTTATGATTATTGATCATCATAGACGTGGTGAGGAATTCCCTGAAAATCCAGTCTTGGTTTACATTGAACCATATGCTTCATCGACCTGTGAATTAATTACTGAAATGTTTGAATATCAATCACAAGATGCTGAACCAATTAACAAGCTTGAAGCAACCGCAATGTTAACTGGTATCTTTATTGATACACAGTCGTTTACTTTAAGAACTGGAACCAGAACCTTTGATGCTGCTAGTTATCTTCGTTCGGCTGGAGCAGATTCTAGTGAAATGAAAGAATTTATGCAGGAAAATCCTGATAGCTATATGGCTAGAATGCATTTAATTTCATTAGCACGTTTTATTAGTGATGAAAAGAATATGATGGTAGTTTCTGGTGAACAGGATAAAGTATATGATCCAGTAACTGCTGCTCAAGCAGCTGATTCATTGCTCAATATGTCGGGAGTTAGTGCTTCATTTGTTATTACGCACCGTCCTGATGATTTAATCGGAATTTCTGCTAGAAGTAATGGTGAAGTTAATGTTCAAAGAGTAATGGAAGAATTAGGTGGTGGTGGTCACTTGTCTAGTGGTGCTACCCAAATTGCTGATAAGAAGATTGACGAAGTTGATCAAATGTTAGACGAAGCGATTAAAAAGGCTAAATCTGAAGAAGCTCCTGAAGAAAATGAAGATTCATAATAAAACATAATTTAAAAAGTGTTAATTTAAGTTTATAATTGTATGCAGAATAATAAGAGGAGTGATATTGTATGAAGGTTATATTTTTAGAAGATGTACGCGGAAAAGGTAAACGTGGAGAAATCAAAAACGTACCTGATGGATATGCACAAAACTTCTTGATTAAACGTAACAAGGCTAAGGTCGCAACTAACTCAGCAGTGAGCCAATTAGATGGTGAAAAGAAAGCTGAAAAGAAAGAAGCTGCAGCTGAATTAGCAGAAGCTAAAGATTTGAAAGCTGAATTAGAAAATGACAAAAATGTTGTTGAAGTATCTGCTAAAGTGGGTGCTGATGGTCGTTTGTTCGGATCAGTTTCATCCAAACAAATCGTTAATGAAATGCAAAAACAACACAACCTTAAGATTGATAAACGTAAGGTTGAACTAAAGGAACCTATTAAGTCACTAGGTTACACAAATATTCCAGTTAAATTGCATAAGCAAGTAACTGCTACTATGCGTGTGCATGTTAGTGAAAAATAGTTCTCTGGATTTAAAATAGAGGATTAATATGAGTAATGATTATTTGAATACCCAAACTCCTCCTCAAGATGTTCAAGCTGAAAAGGCACTCTTGGGTGCGATTTTATTGGACAATGATCAATTACCTGAATCGCAGGAGTATCTAGAGCCTGATGACTTTTATCAGCGTGCTCATCAATTGATTTATGCAGCAATGGTTCACTTATCTGATGAAGATCAACCGATTGATGCTTCTACTTTACGTTCTGAATTAGATGGTCAAAAACAATTAGAAGATGCTGGTGGAGTCGCTTATTTAGCTGATTTAGCATCATCAACTCCTACTGCAGCTAATGCGATGTATTATGCCAAGAATGTGCGTAAGAAGGCAGTTGCGAGAAAACTAATTAAAACGGCCACTAATATTGTGACTGAAAGTTATAATAATAATGACAACATCGATGATCTATTAGATGAAGCAGAGAGATCAATCTTAAATGTTTCCGAAGATCGTAACGATACTGGTTTTCAAGAAATTGGAGAAGTTTTAAAAAATGCTTTAAATAATATTGAAGATTTGGCAGAGAGTACGACAGAGGTTACTGGTCTTTCAACTGGTTATCCAGCATTAGATAAAATGACAACTGGATTGCATGAAGACGAATTAATTATTTTGGCGGCTCGTCCAGCGGTTGGTAAAACAGCTTTCGCATTGAATTTAGCACAAAATGTTGGAACTAAAACTGACAAAACAGTTGCCATTTTCAGTTTGGAAATGAGTGCCGAATCATTAGTTAACCGTATGATTTGTGCTGAAGGTAGTATTGATGCCAATCATTTGAGAACGGGTCAATTATCAGATGAAGAGTGGAATAACATGATGATTGCGATGGGAAGTTTAGCGAATGCTAGTATCTATATTGATGATACAGCTGGAACTAAAATTTCCGAAATTCGTGCAAAATCACGTCGCTTGGCAAAAGATACTGGTAATCTTGGTTTAATTGTAGTTGATTATCTACAATTAATTGATGGTGGAAATAAAGAAAATCGTCAACAAGAAGTATCTTATATTTCTCGACAATTGAAGAAAATTGCGAAGGAATTAGGAGTGCCAGTAATTGCTTTATCTCAACTTTCTCGTGGAGTTGAACAACGTCAAGATAAGCGCCCAGTGCTATCTGATATTCGTGAATCTGGTTCAATTGAACAAGATGCGGATATTGTTGCGTTCTTATATCGTGATGATTATTATGAACGTGAAGATGGTGATGATGAAGATGACGGGGATGAACAGGAAAATAATGATGTTGGTGAAGTTGAAGTCATTATTGAAAAGAATCGTTCTGGGCCTCGTGGGACTGCTAAATTATTGTTTATTAAGTCGCATAATAAATTTTCATCCATTGCATATAATCAAGATGAATAAAAAATTAAATCCTTAGCCAATATAGCTAAGGATTTTTTTGTATAATAAAATAAAGAGAAATGAAGGTGAATATATGAACGAAATAAAATTACATTGGTTATTTATGGGATCTTTAATTAATAACATTGCGGTTAGTACTGTGTGGCCACTTACTACTGTTTATATGCATGATGCTTTAGGTAAAAGCTTAACTGAAGTAGGAATTATATTATTCTTATATTCAGCATCGAATGTATTAGGAAATTATATTGGTGGAAAATTATTTGATCTTCACAATCGATACATATTAACTATTTTAGGAATTGTATTTTCAATTGTAGTATCAGCTGGATTGATCTTTTTCAATGGATGGCCAGCATACCCAATTGGTCTAGTCTTATTTGGTTTCTCGACTGGGTGGAATTTAACGATGATTAATTCCTTAGGTACAACTGTCAAAATGAAATCAGGGCGTTTTATTTTCAATATGTTGTATTTAGCGCAAAATGTAGGAGTTGTTTTTGGAACGATGGCAGTTGGATTATTATATCCAATGGGAATTAGTTCAGTCTTTTTATTATCGACGATTATTTTGATTGTTTATGGTGTTAATGCAATTTTCACTTATAATAAACCTAATTCAATTCATCCATCGATTAAGAAAATTGATACTAAAAATGTGAAATTGCCTAAGCCTAATTTGGCAATTATTATGACATTTTTTGTAAGTTTGGCAGTTATTTGGATTGTATATGAACAATGGGTTTCTAATATGTCTGTATATATAACTGGAATGGGCATTCCAATGAGTATGTACAGTTTATTATGGACGTTGAATGCATTTTTATTAGTTGTATTCCAATTAATTATTAACTGGATTGCAAAATATCATGATAGCCTATACTTTCAAATTTACTTTGGCATTATTTTTATAGGACTATCTTTCTTCACATTGATTTTTATGCACTCATATATAGGCTTTGTCATTTCAATGATTATTTTAACTTTAGGTGAAACTTCAGTTATTCCAGCAATACCAGCTTTGGTGAATGAATTAACACCAGTTGCAGTTAAAGGAAAATACCAAGGATTAACTAATGCGTGGGCATCAGTTGGTAAAGCCATTGGTCCGCTAATTGGTGGAATTGTGATTGATATGACATCCTATCACTCATTATTTATCGCTTGTTCCTTAACCTGTTTATTGATCTTTATTTTATCGATGATAATTGCAAGCTATATAAGAAAACGAGTTACTAAATATTCTGAATAAAAAAGAGCAATAATTTTTAAATTATTGCTCTTTTTGTTTATTTGGATCCATTAACCAAATTTTCTGGTGAAAATAGTTCATCTATCTTTTGCTCATCTAGAATATTATGATTCAATAGAATGTTTTTGACTGATTCATTTTTCTTTAAAGATTCTTGAATGATTTTAGTTGTTTTTACATAACCCAATATTGGAGAAAGGATAGTTGCTGTAACAGCAGATTTTTTAACATCTTCACTACATTTATCATCATTCACATCAATATCTTTCAAACAATTATCAACTAATGTTTGCATTGCGTTAGTTAAATGTTCTTCTGCTGTTAAAATACTCTTAAACATAATTGGTTCAAAAGCGTTTAATTCCAATTGTCCAGCTTCAGATGCAGCGGTGACAGTTGCATCAAATCCAATAACTTCAAAGGCAACTTGATTAACTACTTCTGGAATTACAGGATTAATTTTATTAGGCATGATTGATGACCCAGCTTGTCTTTTTGGTAAACGTAATTCATCCAAGCCAGATTGGGGACCACTGGCTAATAATCTTAAATCATTACTTACCTTGGATAAATTAACGGCTAAAGTTTTCAGTGCTGCTGAAAATGTAACGAAGTGGTCAGTATTTTGTACAGCATCAATTAAATCTTCATCTGATTTTAAATTCATTGTTGAACATTTATTAATGTTTTCCACAATATGTTGTTGATAATATTTGGAAGCATTCATACCAGTTCCAATAGCAGTTCCACCCATACTGATTGTTTTTAATTCAGCACTAGCATGTTTGATACGTTTTAAATCACGTTTAAATAATGAAGCATATGCGTGAAAACTTTTACCATATGTAGTAGGAACAGCATCTTGCAATTGAGTACGGCCTAGTTTAATAGTTTTTGCAAAGCTTTGTCCTAACTTGGTAAAAGTAGCGACTAGTCTTTCTAGCTCACCTAACAAATTAGGAATTAATTTTAACATGGCCATTTTACCAGCAGTAGGATAAGTATCGTTGGTAGATTGTGATTGATTGACATCATCATTGGGATGAATAAATACATTGGAATCTAATTTCATTGCCAAATTTGCAATAACCTCGTTAGTGTTCATATTGGTAGAAGTTCCCGCACCACCTTGAATGGAAGGCGTGATGAATCCAGATTGATCACCTGATTTTAATAGTTGATCGCATGCTTTAATTATTGCGTTACATTTTGTGACATCTAAGGTGTTGGCACCATGATTTGTTATTGCAGCTGCTTTTTTGATTTCAATGTAGCTTTCAATAATTTTTGGATGGACTAACTCTTTAGTAATAGTGAAATTACCGACAGCTCTAAGTGCATGAATACCATATAGCGCTTTATCAGGAACTTCCATTTTACCAACACAATCTTCTTCAATTCTCATTACAAGCATCTCCTAATCAATCTTCTGTTATAAAACCTTACATAAGATTATAGTTCATATCTTTAAGATGTCAATTTAATTTGAAAGGTTATTGTTAACATTGACAATGAACAATTATAATATTAGAATTTTAATAATTATTCTAATCATTTTCTAATGATTATAGCAGGTGATTTATATGATTGAAAAAATTAATAAAGATTTACGAGCAATTAAACCTAATCCTATTTTAGGTTTTAATGAAGAATTATCGAAAGAAGAGAGTTTAATTCCATTAACTTTAGGAGAACCAGATTTCAATACTCCTGAGCATGTTAAAGATGCGGCAATCAATGCAATTAATGATAATTACAGTCACTACACTAATCCACGTGGCATTTTAAAATTAAGAGAAGCTGCTTCTAAATTTTTTGCCCAAAAATATGACTTAAATTATGATGCAAAGACTCAAATTATTACTACAGCTGGAGTAACTGAAGGTATTTTTGATTCTTTAGCTACGATTTTAAATCCTGGCGACAGTGTAATTGTACCCACTCCAACTTTTCCATTGTACATGGATAATATTCAATTACATGGTGCGCATGTAATCGAAGTTGATACTTCTGCAGATGGCTTTATGTTAACTCCAGAAAAATTAAAACAAACATTATCTGAAAATAAAAATGTAAAAGCAATGGTTATTAATTCACCAGGTAATCCCACTGGAATTTCTTATGATGAAGAAACCCTTAAAGGTTTAGCAAAAGTTATAAAAGATAATTCTATCTTTTGTATTAGTGATGAAATATACAGTGAATTAACTTATGGTAAACCACATATTTCAATTGCTAAATTCATTCCAGAACAAACCATTGTTTTGAATGGATTGTCTAAATCACATGCAATGACTGGTTGGAGAATTGGTTTTATTATGGCACCAGCAGATCTAATTAAGATGATTAATGTGGTTCATCAATACGCAGTGACATCAGTTACTGATAATGTACAATTTGCTGCTTTGGAAGCTTTAACAAATGGTTTAGATGATAGTCTCAAAATGAGAGATGTATATGCAAAAAGACTAGATTTATTGCGATCTGGATTAGAAAAGGCTGGATTTGTTAGTGCTAAACCCACTGGAGCATTCTATGTTTTTGCTAAAATCCCTAAACAATTTACACAAGATGATTTTTCATTTAGTCGTCAATTGGCACATCAAGCTAAAGTAGGTGTAATTCCAGGCAGTTCATTTGGCAAAGGTGGCGCTGGATATATTCGTATCAGTTATGCTACTAGTGAAAATAATTTAAAAGAGGCAATTAAAAGAATCCAAAATTTTGTTAAACAAGAAGGCTGATTATGAAATTATTGATGTACTCAATTAGAGAAGATGAACTAGATAATTTGAAAGAAATTGAACAAAAATATGCTGTGAAAATAAGTACAACTGATAAGCCCTTAAATGTAGATACTGTAGATTTGGCAAAGGGCTTTGATGGCATTACGGTACAACAACATGGCAATATTGATGACGATATTATTTACCAAAAATTACATGATTTTGGAATTAAACAAATTTCATTGCGAATTACTGGATATGAAATTATTAATTTTGCTGCAGCTAAGAAATATGATCTTAAAATTACCAATGTTCCAGCATATTCACCACGTTCAGTGAGTGAACTAGTATTAGCTGATGTAATGTCGTTATTACGTCATCTACGTGAAACGCATTTGCGTGAAGATAATGCTGATTTTGCTTGGAATGGATTACAGGCTAGAGAGATTCATAATCTTACAGTTGGTATTATTGGTGCGGGAAAAATTGGGAGTGCAGTTGCTCGCATTTTTAAAGCACTTGGTTCCAAGGTGCTTGTTTCAGATCCAGTTAAGCGACCTGAACTATTTGATACCGTTGAATATGTAGACTATGATACTCTGTTAACCAAATCTGATATCGTTACAATGCATACACCAATGACTGATTTCATGCATCATTTTATGAATATTGATAGATTTAAACAAATGAAAAAGGATGCTATTTTTATCAATGCTTCTCGTGGACCAGTTGTTGATACAAAAGACTTAATTGCAGCGCTTAAAGATAATGAAATTGCAGCTGCCGCAGTTGATACTTTTGAAGGTGAAGCTGGCATTACTGGGGTTGATTTATCTAAAAATGGAATTGAAAATGAAGATTTATCAGAATTATTAAAAATGCCCAATGTGATAGTTACCCCACATATTGGTTTTTACACAGATGCAGCTGTTAAAAATATGGATATGATATCCTCAGTCGATGCAATTAAAATTGTTAAAGGTGAAGAACCACTACACTTAGTTAAATAAAATATATTAAAAAACAGTAATCTTAATTAAGATTACTGTTTTATTTTGTCATATATAGTTGACAAATATATAAATTAGTTTTATGTTATGTGTAACATATATGTGACAAAAAATAAGGAGGCTTATTTTTGAATCGTGTTCGCGAATATCGAGAGAAACAAGGATTATCACAATTTGCTCTATCGCAAAAGATTGGGGTAGCGAGGCAAACTATTAATCTGATTGAAAATAATAAATATAATCCATCATTAAATTTATGTATTAGTTTGGCCAAAGTGTTAGGTACCGATTTGAATGGATTGTTTTGGGAGGAAGACGATGAATAATAAGGAAAGTTTGTTTACAAAATGCATTAAAAGATTTTATGGAATTACAGGACCTTTAGATGAATATAAACGTCAAGAGATTAATCGAATTGGTAATAATGCATTTATTGTTTGCTGGATTTATATAATGTTATCCAATTTTATGTTTTTTTTCCTTGGTTATAATCATCCAGAATATTCTGTAATTATTTATGGTGGATCTAATTTTATCTTTTTGATGTTAATTAGCATTTATATAATTGTTGCATCACATCGATCTGGTTTAACTATAAATGAAGTTGCAGAAAAAAATTACAAAAATGAAAAAAGAAAAATTAGTTATAGAATAATACTTTCTGGAATATATTTTGGTTTTATTATCTATTTACTTAATCCACTTACATCTGTTGTCGTAGATCATAAATCTTATTTAAACCAAATAATTCATCCTAGTAAAGGTGATTTATTGCAATGTTTATTTGAAACATTCTTTTGGTGTTTATTTATGTACCTTATTATGAAAAGTCGTATGAAAAAAATGAAATAGGAGATGATCTTTATCTTACATATAAGCAAATTAGATAAGTATTTTGATAATTTACATGCTTTAAGTAATGTAAGTTTCGATGCACAAAATGGTCGTATTTTAGGATTGATTGGCCAAAATGGGGCTGGTAAATCCACAACTTTTCACAGTATTTTAAATTTTATTAAATACAGCGGTGAAATAACTTGGAACGGTAAACACATAGACGAAAAGGCTTTTGATGAAATTGGATATTTGCCAGAAGAACGTAGCCTTATGGAAAAAGCGACGGTTCAACAACAAATTGTATATTTTGCTAAATTAAAAAATCGCAAATCTAATTGGACTAAGCCTAGAATTAAAGGCTGGATGAAAAAATTTGATGTTAAAGGTGAATTAAATTCCAAATTAAAATCATTATCCAAAGGTAATCAACAAAAGATTCAATTAATTTGTACGTTGATTCATGAACCTAAATTAATTATCTTGGATGAACCATTTAGCGGGCTTGACCCAGTAAATGCTGATTTATTAAAACAATCGATTTTAGAAGCAAAAGACAATGGTGCAACCATCATTTTCTCTAGTCACAATATGAACAACGTGGAAGAAATTTGTGATGATCTAGTAATGCTTAGAAATGGTGAAGTTGTTTTAAATGGTTCAGTTCAAGATGTCAGAAATCAATTTGGTAAAAATGAACTTTATGTAACAACCCCCATGTCCAAAGATGAACTACAACAATTACCAGGCGTTGAAGCTGCAAACATTCGTGATAATAATAAATATAAGTTGAAGTTATCTAATCCAGATGCTGGAGTTGAATTATTTAAGTTAATCAGTAAGGGTAAATATATTGAAGAGTTTAGTCAACAGCCACCATCGTTAGATGAAATCTTTAGAGAAAAGGTCGGTGAAAAACATGCGTAAGTTTATGACAATTGTTGAAGATACATATTTGAACCAAGTTAAATCTAAAAGTTTTATTACATTACTTTTAATGCCAATTATTATTATTATGGTTGGTGTAATAATTGGATTTATTAGTTATCAAAATGCTTCATCTTCTAACAATGATGATTCAAATAAAATTGCTCTAATTGCTGATAAAGGGATCAAGCAATCTATTGTTAAAAAAGATAATGATTCGATTAATTCATCTATTAAAACTGAGAAGCAAGCTAAAGATAAATTAAAAAATAACGATATTTATGGATATTTAAAAATAACAACAAATAATAATAAATTAAAAGCTAAGTACATTGGAAATGATTCATTAGATAATGATGTTAAAAATGATTTAATGCAAAGTTTGTCTTTACATCAAAATCAGATTAATTTGAATAATAGTAATTTGACGAAAACACAGTTGCAATATTTATCAAATAAGCCATCATTTGAAAGTCATGTTAAAAAACAACATAGTTCTAATAAATCAGATGATAGTAGCAGTAAAATGTTTTCTTTACAATTATTAATATATATATTATATTTCTTTTTATTTATGTATTCATCAATTACTGCAAGTATAATTTCAAAAGAAAAAGGATCAAAATTGGTTGAAATTATTTTTAGTAGTACCACTTCCACTAAATATTTTATAGGTAAAATTGTTGGAATTGTTCTTATGATGTTAACACAATTTATTGCTTACTTAATCATGTTCTTTTGTAGTTATGTATTTTTATCTCAAGCAGATTTTTCAAAAGATTTTATTAAAGAAAATTCTGATAATATTCATCAAATAGCTAGTAATTTAATTAACATTAATTTGATTTTTATCATTTTAGGATTACTTGTCGGTATTATTTTATCAGCAACTGCTGGTGCATTGGTTGCCAGGAAAGAAGATGCTAACAAGGCTGCTCAACCTGTTTTTATGATTATAGTGATCTTATTTATACTCTCTTTTATGTTCCAAAATAATAGTAATAGTATTATCCCTAAAATTTTATCTTATTTCCCATTATCATCATATTTCTTTATGCCTATTAGAATGATTAACAATCAAGCTAATATTTTTGAAGAAATAATTTCATTGATTATTTTGATTGCATTTATTATTGGACTAACATACTTTATTTCAAAAGTTTATAAGGGCCTCATGTTACAAAATAACAATGAAGGTTGGTTTAAAAATCTAATTAAAGGTGTAAAATATCGTTAATTATAAATTTAAAGAGGTCTAATTTTAATGTCTGAACTTGAAAAAATGAAAAAAGGTGAATTGTTTTTTCTTGGGGATGAAGTATTTACTAAGCGAAAACAACATTACAAAAAATTATGCTTAGAATATGATGCAATTCCTAAATCAGATGAAGAAGCAAGAAATAATAAAATGAAAGAAATGTTAGGTGGGTATGGTGAACATGTCTATATTCAACCACCATTTAACTTTGATCATGGTCAAAATATATATTTAGGATCGCATGTTTTTGCTAATTATAATTTAACTGTTTTGGATATCAATGATGTTATTGTTGGCGATAATGTATTAATTGGTCCAGACGTTGGAATTTATACAATTAACCACCCAATTAATGCTAAGGCTCGTAATAAAGGATTAGGGCAAGCTTTTCCGGTTCATATTGGTAATGATGTTTGGATTGGTGGTCATTCAACTATTGTTCCAGGTGTAACTATTGGTAGTAATGTAGTAATAGCTGCTGGGGCAGTTGTAACCAAAGATATTCCTGATAATGTTGTTGCAGGCGGAGTTCCGGCTACAGTTATTAAACCAATTGAAGATTAATATGAAAAAAGACTAAATATGGTATTTAGTCTTTTTTCATTAATAATTTTATTGCAAATTATCTTTTGAAATTATTATCCATAATAACAAGTATATGATTAAACCTGGAAATGGAGTAAGCGTTAAAATTATCCATATGATTCTTAAAAGTGTTGTATTCCAATTAAATTGTTTAGCAATACCACTTAATACTCCAGCAAATATATTATTTTCAGAATCTCTTCTTATATTCTTCATAATTAAACTTCCTTTTAAATATTATTTTTGAGTATATTTCTTAATATTAACGCCTCTAGTTAAGGGGTATTTTTTATCTAAAAGTGTATTGAACCAAGTTGAATTAATAATTTTTAATAACATAAATCCAATTGGCCACATGATTGCCCAAAGAAGACCAAAATGTTGAATAAATGGTGCGACCCCAATCATAATTACAATAAAAAGCAATCTAACAATTGTATAAAGTTGTTGAACCATACGGCGTTGTTCAACTTGTTCACTTTGATTTTCACTATAATCTGAGATGTCTTTTTCTTTACTGGAATTTCCTATTGATTCAAACAAATCGCCAATTTTCACTTCAAAAGCTTTAGCAACAAGATTAAGTGTTGTCAAATTACCATCTTCACCAGACTCCAATCTTTGAATAGTACGAACACTTAAGTTACATTTTTCTGCTAAATTTTCTTGTGTCCAACCTTTTTGTTTTCTTAATTCCCTAATCAAAGTTTTATTTTTCATAACGAAGTCTCCTATAAAATATTTATTTTCTATACTTTTATCATATCCTAATAGTGGACTAAATGTTACGCCAGATAGGCGACAATTACACGACACTTACATGACAAGGGCATTTATAAATTAATTTATAGTTTGAAATTAAAAAATAAAGCTCTACGTTAAAATATATTAACGCAAAGCTTTATTTTTAATATTTATTTAACATGTAAGTTTAATTACATACGGCCAACTAATAATGTTGGAAGATTTCTAATGTCACTATTTTTAATAAATGTCTTGGTTTCTTTAATTGATTGTTTAGCTAATTTTTCATCGTTTCCAGTTAATCTATCAGCTGCTTTTTGAGCATCTTTTAAATTTTTATTAATTGAAGTATTTAATTTGCTAATTTTTTTAGCATGAATATTTTTACCTTCATATTTATAGAAAGTTAAGTCTTCTGCTTGATCACAAATTTTATTTTCAATCTTCATTAAATCTTTAAACTTTTTATTAGAAATTTGTTTATTGTAAATACTAGTATAACCAATCCAGCCATTTATTTTTCCAGATTGAGAAACAATATTAGCAGCTAAACCATTTTTATAACTCCAAATATGGTTAACTTTAAAGTTAATATTCTTTTGTGCAAATTGTTTGGTATCTTTATTACTATAATGCACTAATTGATTACCCTTAATATTTTTAGAGAATGAATCTTCATAAGCCATAGGATCATTTTTAATTCTAAATGTATAGCCATCTTTATTTAATCGATTAGCCCATGTTTTATTTTTAGTAATTGTTTTAGCAGCATATTCTTTAGGAGCTCTTTTATAATCAACAGTTTTGGCATTAGCATTAATTGAACTAAAAGCAGTTGTAGTAGTTATTAATGCTAATAATGCAGCTGAAATTTTAATAAATTGTTTTTTCATAATACAACCTTCTTATTTTTTTATTTATGTAATATTTATGTAACATTATTGTAATATTCGCTTCATCTATACTTTAACACCATATAAATAATTTTCAATAATTATTTGCAAAAAATATAAAATGTTTCATGTGAAACAAAAAAGCTTATGTCATTTAACATAAGCTTTTAACCAACTGAATCTTCCATTTGGTAATCAATTAATTTATTTAATTCAACTGCATATTCCATTGGTAATTGATTAGAGAAGGGCTCAATGAAGCCCATAATAATCATTTTAGTAGCTTCACTTTCTGATAATCCACGACTCATTAAATAATATAAATCGGTTTCAGAAATTTTAGAAACTTTAGCTTCATGTTCTACTTCAGAATCACCATTGTTAATTTCATTATGTGGAATCGTATCACTTGCAGAATCATCATCCATAATAATAGTGTCACATTCGATATGTGATTTTGAATAATGAGCTTCTTTATTCATTCGAATTGTACCACGATAATTACAAATGCCACCAGATTTACAAATGGATTTTGAAACGACATTGGAAGAAGTATGTGGCGCATGATGACGCATAATGCAACCAGTATCCTGATAAATATCGTTGCTTGCAAAAGCAATCGATAACATCGTTCCAGTGGCATGGGGACCATTTAAATCAATACTAGGATATTTCATAGTTACTTTTGATCCTAGATTTCCATCAACCCATTCCATGGTTCCATTTTCATCAGCAGAAGCACGTTTAGTTTCTAAACTATAAACATTATCAGACCAATTTTGAATAGTTGTGTAACGACAAAAGGCATTCTTTTTGACGAAGACTTCTACGTTAGCAGCGTGCAAACTATCTTCTGAATAATTAGGAGCAGTGCAACCTTCAACGTAGTTAACACTGGCATCTTCATCCACAATGATTAAAGTTCTTTCAAATTGACCAGTGCGACCAGCGTTAATTCTAAAGAAAGCTTGAATGGGAATCTTTGCATGGACACCCTTTGGTACATACAAGAAAACGCCACCTGACCATACGGCAGTATTTAAAGCAGCAAATTTATTCATTTGTGGGGTTACTAATTTACCAAAATGTGCTTGGACTAAATCTGGATGTTCACGCAAAGCAGTGTCAGTATCGCTAAAGATAATCCCCATATCTTTAAATTCTTTCTTGATGTTGGCATAGACTGCTTCTGATTCATATTGAGCCTCAGCACCAGCTAAATATTTTCTTTCAGCTTCTGGGACCCCAATTTTTTCAAAAGTATTTTTAATTTGATCAGGCACATCTGCCCAATTTCTGGAAACATGATCTGATGCACGTTGAAAATATCTAATTTTATTTAAATCTAGATCTGATAAATCAGGTCCAAAGTCAGGCATTGGTAATTTTTGATAAATTTTAAATGCCTTTAAGCGAATATTTAACATCCATTTTGGTTCATGTTTATGGGCTGATATTTCACGAATAATATCTTCATTTAATCCATCACCAGTCGAATAAAGGGGATTAAAATTATCCTTAAATCCATATTGATAATCATCATTTAAATTTTTAATTTCATCATCGATTATTATCATCTCCATTTACTAATTGATAGATTGCTTTAAACGGTAGCATTGCACATTTAATACGCATAGGTAAATGTGATACTGATTGTAAAACGACAGCATCGCCCAATATTGCTTGATTAACTTTTTTATCATTAGTCATAAATTCAGAAAAATTCAGTACAATGTCTTCAATTTCTTCTTTGGTTTTATTAATACAAAGTTCTTTCATAAAAGTAGTGGCCGCTTTAAAAATAATACAGCCATCAGCTTTAATCTCGAAGTCTTTGAATAAATTGTTATCGTATCGGCATTTGATAGCGATGTCATCACCACAAGTTGGATTATGTAAATGAACAATTTCATTTTTAAATTGTTCATTTGGACATTTATTAGCGTTTTCTAGAATAATTCGTTGATATAAATCTCTAAGCTCCATTAAAAAAGGACCTCATTTCAATAATCTGTTGAATTAATTTATCACATTCATTTTTATTGTTATAAAAATACATACTAGCACGTAAAGTAGCATTAACACCTAGTTTATTAGTAAGTGGTTCTGCACAATGTTGGCCCGCTCTGACAGCGATATGATTAAAATCTAAGTAAGTAGCAGCATCATGAGGATGAATTTTATCGATATTAAAAGAAACAATTCCAGTTTTTCTTTGCTTTGGACCATATACACTAACGCCATCAATTTTAATTAATTGATCATATAAATATTGGCCTAAGTTTTTACAAATGGTTTCAATATTATTCATACCAATATTATCTAAATAATCAATTGCTTTGGATAATCCAATCACGCCTTCAATATTAGGGGTACCAGCTTCTAGTCGATAAGGAATATCTTTTGTTTTAAAACTATTTTTATCAACATGTTCAATCATTTCGCCACCTAATTGAGTAGGTTGCATCTTTTCTAATAGTTCTTTTTTGCCATATAAGATCCCAATTCCAGTTGGTGCTAACATTTTATGGCCTGAAAATGCTAACCATTCTGGATTTAATTTTTGTACATCAATTTTAATTTCAGGAGCTGCTTGTGCAGCATCAATTAAAACGTCAGCATTATGTTGATGCGCAATCTCAATTAATTCTGTCAAATTATTAATTGTACCTAACACATTTGAAACTGCGGTGATTGCAACCAATTTAGTATTATCAGTAATAACCTTTTTAGCAGAATTAAGATTTAATGTACCATCATCATTAATATCAATGAATGTTAATTTTGCACCATTTTGTTTAGCAAGATTTTGCCATGGTAATAAATTGCTATGATGTTCTGCGATGGAAACAACAATTTCATCATCTTTTTTTAAATGATATTTGTAATAGCCATTTGCAACCTGATTAATACCTTGGGTAGTACCGGCATTGAAAACGATTGATTTGTTGTCTTTGGCATTGATAAATTGTGCAACTTTTTCACGACAAGCTTCAAACATTTGAGTAGTTCTTTCAGCCGCCGAATAAACGCTGCGATGTACATTGAAATTATCATTTTCATAATAATTAGTTAAAGCATCAATCACTGATTTTGGTTTTTGAGTGGTTGCAGCATTATCAAAATATATAAAATGGGGATGTTTTATTAACATTGGAAAATCGTTTCTGATTTCTTGATTATCCATTGATTCGCTCCTCTAAGTTAATCATCATTTGTTTTCTGATCCTTTTGTCAGGAAATTTATTAATTAATGGAATTAAAAAACCACGAGTAAGCAATAAACGAGCTTCTTTGGCGGGGATGCCACGTGTTTTTAGATAATATAGTTGTTCAGCATTCACTCTACCGACACTAGCTGCATGACCTGCTACAACATCATGATTATCAATGAGCAAAATAGGATCAATCTTACCTTTACTTTCTTTAGATAAAGTTAGTAATCGATTTGTTTGATCTGAATAACTATTAGGGGCAGCTTGTTTAATTTGACCAGTAGTATCACAAATAGTTCTAGCTTCATCAGCCACAATACCACGTTCATTAATGGTTCCACTGGTATGTTCACTTTGGTTCACAATCTTAGTTTTAATTAATTGTTTTTGTTGCTTATCAGCTAAGTTAATTAAATTGATGGTTGCACAACTACCAATACCATCTAAATCGATATTACTATCATAACGACTGTTAAAATGATTAAACAGTCCAGTATAAGTATTTAATTCAGCATTTTGTGCTAAATATGCATTTAAAACTCGATGCGCATTTTGTGCTTTGGATAAAGCAGCATCATAAAAATTAACTTTAGCATGGTCGCCTAATAATACTTCAATCATTAAGCGATCATTTTTACGACTAGTATCTTTATCTTCAAAAACAATATTAGCTGTTGAACCAGCAGCGGCAATAATTAATAGATGTTTTTCTTGATGATTATGATTGATCAAATTACTGATGTTGATTGGCTCATCAATGTTTTTATCGTCAGGAATAAAAACAAAACCACCGGATTGCAGATAAGCTAAATGGTTGGCATTTAATTGATTATCTCGCCAGTAAATAGCTTTTTCCATCAAATTTTCTTGAATTAATTCAGGAAATTGATTAGCGGCTGCAAATAAATCCATCGCAATGACACCATCTTTTTGATGTTGATCACTAGCTTTATTATTGGGATTTATTTTTTGTTGATCTAAATCTGGTTTTGCAAAATTAAAATTACGTTGTTGATTATCAAGAGCGAACTTAGGTGCCAGCTTAGCAGCAACCATTCTTTTAACAGATAACCATTGGGGTTCATTATTTTGTTTTGCAAATTCTTGAATTGAAAGACTCATTAATCATCCACCAACTTTGCATCAATGCCTAAACGATCACGAAGAGCAGCATATCCGCCAGCTTCCAATTGTTCGGCTAAATGATAATCACCGCTAGTAACAACTCGACCATCCATCATGACATGCACTACATCAGGTCGAACATATTTTAAAATACGATCATAATGAGTAATAATTAATGAACTAAATTTATCATCGCGCATTTCATTAATTCCCTTAGATACTACTTTTAGGGCATCAATATCTAATCCAGAATCAATTTCATCTAAGATAGCTAATTTTGGTTGAATCATCATCATTTGAAGAATTTCATTACGTTTCTTTTCACCACCAGAAAAGCCTTCATTTAAATAACGGTCCGTATAGTCTTCTGGAATATCTAAAAAGTCCATGACTTTATCTAGTCGGTTCATGAAATCTAAAACACTAACCTTTTGATCAGCTGGTTTAATTGCATTCATAGCAGCATGAATAAAGTCGACATTCTTAACCCCACTAATTTCGGTAGGATATTGCATTCCAATGAATAATCCCAAGCGTGCTCTTTCATCAGTTGCTAAATCATTTAATTTTGTATGATTAAATTCAATTTCACCACTGGTAATACTATATTTAGGTGATCCCATAATAGTTTGTGAAAGAGTAGATTTACCGGTTCCATTTGGCCCCATAATGACGTGTACTTCACCATCCGGAATAGTTAAATTTAACCCCTTAATGACTTCTTTATCGTTTTCATTAATTTTGACGTGTAAATTTTTGATTTCTAGCAAGAGCAGACTCCTTTAGTGAACTAACTTATCCCAAATAACTACTTTATCTTGTTTTAATGATTCAGGAACATTGATAATACGTTGATTGGAACTACCACGAAATTGTAAAGTTAGGTCTTTTTTATCTTCCATAAAACGACCATCAACTAAAATATCAATCATTGATAATAATTTTAATTTATCATATGATTCCTTCATTAATTCTTCCCAGCGATAACCTGACCATGACCAAATGTCTTTAGTATGACCGAATTCTTTACGGACACGTTTACATAATTGTAAACAAACTTGGGTATTTAAGAAGGGTTCACCACCTAGCAAGGTTAGACCTTGCACATAATCTTCTTTCATATCTTCAATAATTTGATCTTCTAAATCTTTTGAATATGGTTGTCCATAATGGAAATTTTGGGATGCCACATTGTAACAACCAGGACAGTGAAAATTACATCCACTAACATAAATACTGCAACGAATCCCTTCACCATCTACGAAATTAAAGGGTTTATAATCAGCGATATATTGTAAACTTAAATCATCTGCCAGCCATTCTTTAGGCTTTGGATTGTTGGGTTGTCTCTTCCTTTGCGACATCTTTTACCATTCCTTTCGACATATTTTTTTGACGTGATGAAATTTCAACATGACGACCATGAACCATTGGACGAGCTTGTGGATTACCTAAATAACCACAAGTTCTTTTAACCACATCACAATATTTAGGATCATGATTTCCACATTGTGGACATTCAAAACCACGGGCAGTAGCTTTGAAATCACCTTTAAAGCCACACTTGAAACATTTATCAATTGAAGTATTAGTACCTAAGTAACCAACATGATCATATGCCCAGTCCCAAACAGCTTCTAGTGCTTTGGGGTTTTGCTTCAAGTTAGGATATTCACAATAATGAATAAACCCTGCTGATGCATAGTGAGGATATGCTTCTTCAAAGGTTAATTTTTCAAATGGATTAGGGCGTTTTCTAACGTCATAATGGAAACTATTAGTGTAATATTCTTTATCAGTGATATCTTTAACTTTACCAAATTTCTCAATATCATCTTGGGCGAAGGTATCAGTTAAGGATTCAGCTGGAGTGGAATATAAACTATAGTGGTAACCACTTTGTTTAGACCATTTTTTACATAAATTATTTAATTCACGGACAATGCTGACAGTAAAGTCATGCGCTTCTTGATTATGTTCCCAATCAGGACCATACATTGAAGTAGCCACTTCATAAAGACCAATGTACCCCAATGAAACAGTAGCGCGTTCATTGTTAAATAGTTGATCCACATCATCATCTGAATTTAAGCGTTTCCCAAAAGCACCATATTTATATAATAGAGGGGCATTATCTGGCTTGGCTTGTTTAGTGCGTTCAATACGGTATGCCATTGCTTGATGCACAATACGTAACTTTTCATCAAATATTTTCCAGAATAAATCTTGATTACCTTTAGCAAATAAAGCAATTCTTGGTAGGTTAACAGTAACAACACCTAAATTCATGCGACCGGCATTGATTTCTTCACCTTCAGGACTTACCCATTTAGGTACAAATGAACGACAACCCATTGGAGCTTTAAAGTTACCAGTGATTTCACAAAGTTTGTCATACATTAAAATATCTGGATACATCCGTTTAGTAGCACAGTCAATGGCCCATTCTTTCACGTCATAATTAGGATCATTTGGTTTTAAGTTCAAACCCTTTTTAAGGGTATAAATTAGTTTAGGGAAAATTGCGGTACGGCGTTCTTTACCTAAACCTTTAATTCTAATTTTTAGAATATCAATTTGAATTTCTTTTTCAATCCAATTAGTACCTAGTCCAAAACTAACGGTAGTAAATGGAGTTTGACCTTGGGATGAATATAAAGTATTAATTTCATATTCTAATGATTGCATAGCATCATAAATATCTTGTTTGGTACTTTCCTTAGCGTATGATTCTTGTTCATCTTCAGGAACCCATTTTTTAGCCACTTCAAGATGTTTTTGATAGTTAATTTCAGCAAATGGAGCTAACACTTCATCAGCACGGTCAAAAGATAAACCACCATATTGTAAGGAAGCTACATTTGCGATAATTTGTGAAACTTGTGCAGTTGCAGTTTGAATTGAACGAGGGGATTTAACTTCAGCATTTCCAATCTTAAAGCCATTAGTTAACATTTCTTTAAAATCAACTAAACAGCAATTAGTTTCTGGAGTAGCTGGAGAATAGTCCAAATCATGCCAATGAATATCACCACGAAGATGGGCTTTTGCGACCATTTCAGGAAGCATCTTTAATCCGATGGCTTTACTAGCAGCACCAGCTTCTAAATCACGTTGTGTATTGAAAACATTACTGTCTTTATTGGCGTTTTCGTGAACAACACGATCCTCACGACCAAATAATTGATTAATTTTGTGTTCAACATCAGTTGCCTTGACAAATTTTTCCTTATCTTTAGCTTGAAAGTCTAAATATTGTTGCTTTTCAGCTAGTAAATTATTTTCTTCTAGAAATTGAATAATGGAATCATGAATATGTACTGCAGTAATTTCATTGATATCTTTTGTTAATAAATTTAATTTTTCAAAAAAATTATTTCTTTGTTCATCAGAAAGTTTCAATTGATCAAAAATATAATCAATCTTGTATTTATAAAATGGAGTTTTATCCCCAGTCTTTTTGATAACATTTAAATGGTTGAATAGAGTGTCTAACATTTATACATAACCTTTCCAAATAAAATTACACTATAAATTGTGTCTGGTTAAAGACTAACACATACATATAGTGTAATTACATTCTTGAAAAATAATTTAAATAGTGCATACTTAACAATTAAAAGCTTTTAATTTTCTTAGAAAGCCGCAAAAATGGTAATTGTTTTATAAAAACCTTAACGTTTCAAAATATTAAATAAAAATCGTTCTAAAATTATGTTAATATTAGTGACATCAAATCATTTGACAAAGGGTATGTTTATGAAAAAAATATTTAGTTTTATTTTTGTTATATTTTTAATATTATTGGGAATTTTTTTACTAAATCGTCCACATTTATCTAATGGATGGTATACAGGTTCTTCAAATCAAAGTGAACTTATGCTTAATCACTATGATCATTATCTTGTATCTAATCGAGGACAATTACCAAGTAAACTACAAAAAAATGGTGAATATACAGTTTCTGGAAATGAAATTTTATTTAATCACAAAGTAAAAGGTCACATACATAATAAAAAATCTTTTGAATTATCTGATGGTAATTACAAAGAAACATTTCAATTAGTTGAATAAAAAAAGCACTTAGAAACATTCTAAGTGCTTTTTAAATGCTGATATAACAATGTTGCAAGAAATCATTGCTAGTATTTTATATATGAAAAATTTATTATTTAATTAAAACAAAGAGGTGATACATTAATGAAATTTGGTGAACGTTTGAGAAAAGCACGCCAAGATAAAAATTTAACTCAAGATACTGTCGCAAAACATATGATAGTTTCTAGGCAAACAATTTCTAGTTGGGAAAATGAAAAAACATATCCTGACATTACAAGCTTAATTAAATTGAGTGAATATTATGATATTTCACTTGATTTATTATTGAAGGAGGATAATGGTATGCGTGAATATTTGAGAAAGAAAGACTTAGCAAAAAATATATTGCCAATTAGTAGACTTTTAATAATAATGAATACCATTTTTTTAATTGCTATAGTGTTAGATTCATTTAAATTGATTAAACTGGGAATTGCTATACCTTTTATACTCGTGATTGGCTTTATTAATTCAATAGCAATGATAAGAATGGACAAATTAAGAGAAAAAATTGGTATAGAGCGTAACAAAAAAATAAAAGATAAGATTAGAAAATTACCTATATACCAAAAATTAAACTTAATATATTATTTAAAAAAGCATTGGATAATTTATATAGTCTTATTTATATTAGTTTCTGTATTGGGAAATTATATTTTATCTACTGGAATTGGTTATGATTCTAGTTTATTAATTAACATAGGATCTTTTATTAGCTTCTTAGGGATGGCTTTATTAATATTTTTATTAATTATTTTAATTGCAAATAGAAAATCATAAAATAATAAAGCCTAACTGAACAATTGAGCATCCAGTGATAACTATCCATACTATTAACTCAATGGCATTATCCTTAAAATCATTAAATTGAATGGATTCAGTAACCAACTTGATTAATACTATCGCCATGATAATAATCCATATATTAAATGAACCGGTAGTAAATTCAATAACGAAGAAGATTAGCTGTAAAAATTTAATTATAAAGTACCTTATAGTAATACTAATCTTCATTAATTTCTGATTGAGCTTGGTAAATGAATTGGCAATAAATACGGTTACTCGATTTTCAGCGAAAAAATGTCTAATCTGTTTATCTATTTTTTCGAAAGCATTTAATACTTTTTCAGTGAGATCATCAAATGATTCTAGCTTGCCCAATTTTTTACAAATATACCGAATTAATAGATATAAATTGAATATTGCTAAAACAAATAAGCTCAATACAAACGAAAAAGTGGTTGTAAATACTACAAAAAATATAATTGCATTTAAAATTAAATAAAAAATAAATGGATTATCTTCTAGTTTTTTCTTTTTCATAGAATCACTCTTTAATAATTTTATATTCATATTATATATTAGTTCAATATAAAACATTAGGTTAAATTCTTTGACTTGGAGTTCACTCCAACTAATATAATATTTAACGATAATAATTCAAGGATGTGATTGGTTGAATTTATCCATAACTCAATTATGTGAAAAATATTTGGTGTCTGCCGATACAATTAGATATTATGAAAAAATAAGTTTGCTGCCCACTGTCCCTAGAAATAATAGCGGAAGAAGATATTATGATGATGGAATGCAAAAATGGATTGAAATGATTCTTTGCTTAAGAAATTCTGGGGTTCCAATTAAAGTTTTACAAGAATATGTAGATATGATTAAGCAGGGTGATAAGACACTTAAAGCTCGTCAGTTACTTTTATCTGAACAAGAAAAAGCTTTAATCCAGAAACAAAGAGACTTACAAATTTCAATCAATCGTTTGCACCACAAAGTGAATCTCTACAAAACCGGTGAAATAAAGCAACATAAAAATTATTTTGAAGAATATCAGATTGCTAAAGATTTAAAAAATAGTTAAAGGATGATATAAAAATGGATGTAAAAGATGCAATTTTAAACCGTAAATCAATTCGTAAATTTGATGGTAAATCAATTGATAATGATACAATTAAAGAAATTATTAGAATAGCTCAAAAAGCACCTTCATGGGTGAATGCACAAACTGTGCGTATCAATGTGGCTAAAGACAAGACTTTAGATAAGATAAAAAAAGACCATTATGATTTAAACACCAATCCTAATGTCCATGGGAATCCAATCATTCCATTTCGTGAGATGGATAAATGGGATGATGTATCTCAAAAAAATATGCAGCATTGGTTATCTAATAACCAGAAACAAGTTGGTTCTGAATGGGGTAATTTGGTTAGTGAAAACTCTAATCATTTATACAATGCTAGTGCAGTAGTATATCTTTCTTTACCTAACAATTATTCTGAATGGTCATTAATTGATTTAGGTTTGCTTGCACAAAGTATTATGTTGGCAGCATATGAAATGGGGATTGATTCATTACCTTCCTATGAATTTGTAAAATACCCTAAAAAATTAAGTGATAATTTATCATTAGATGATCATGAAAAAGTAATTTTTGGAATTGGATTAGGATATCGTGATGATAATGACTCAATTAATAATATTAAATCTGATCGAATGAATACAAATGATGTTTTAAGTATCCTAGATTAGTAAAAAAGTGCGAAATATTAATTTCGCACTTTTTTATTTAACTTTTGCAGATTGTTGTTTAAATAAATCTAAGATTAAATCATTCTTTATGTATTTATCATCAACATCAGCTAGACGAGGTTTGTTTGCTAAAGCAATTTTTTTGAACTTATCTGTAACTGATTCTTCATTGTTTTGTTTAGCATTATCATACAATTTAGCATAATTAAAAAATGTATAGTATCTTTTTATAAAATGATTCAATTGGATTAATGAATTAATATATTCAGCATTATCTTTACCATAACTTAATGTTTGACCTTTATCGTTGGAAATGCTTTGCTTATTATTTTTATTGCTTTTACCGATTGCTAATTTAATTAACTCATCATTGGCAGGGAATTCAAGAACACGGTCATCAATGTTAATATTTAAAATAGTGTACAATCATATCAACTCCTTAACTGATATTTTATATGTTAGGCAAAAAAATGTACATTCATATTAATTATGATTAATATAGTAATTATTATTAAAAAATTAGGTGGTCAATTAAATTGTTTAAATATAAAAAAACTACAATCTTAATTGGATTTCTATTTATAATAGGTATTTTTTATACTACTAATATGATTGTTAGTGGTAATCACATTCCAGGAACATATGCTGATCGTCCCATTGAAAAAGATACCAAAGTTGTTGAATTGAATGCTCCATATATCAGTCAACAATCAGATAAGGCTTGGAATGGATGTGAAGCAGCTAGTCTGTTAGAAGGATTTCATGAAAAAGGTATTTTATTAAATACAAACTTAGACAACTTTTTGAAACAAATGCCTTATAGTAAAAATGATAATCCTAACTATGGATATGCTGGTTCACCATATATTGAAAACCAAGAAAATGCCTTACAGTCTATTTATCCCAAGGCACTAAGTAATTGGGGGAACTTATATCATCATGTTGAAGACATGACTGGAGCAACTGCTAATGATCTTAAAAACCAAGTTAAACATGGAAATCCAGTGGTAACCTATATTGTAAGTCATTATAATGAGATTCCTGAATATCAGCATTATAAATGGGGATCAGGTATTGTAAATAGCCATGTTGTATTGATGGATGGCTATGAACGTGGTTATTATCATATTTCTGATCCTAATCGTGGTAAATATTGGGTAAAAGCTAATTTATTTGAAAAAGCGTATAACTATAAAAGATATGCGGTTGCTATCCAATAATCAAAAGAAAATTAAGTAAATTATTAACTGAAAAATCGCAATGATCATTATAAGTCCCCAAAATAATATTTGAGGGCTTTTTTCTATATTTCTTTCTTTGTTATAACGATAGATAGTATTAATGTTGATGGCTATAAAAAAGATGGCAATGCCTATTACATAATTTAAATTAAAAGTCTTAGTTGCTAATTCAATTATTAAAAAAATGATTTGAAGTACTGAAACAATAATTGCTTTTTTAATAATATTTATAGAGCTTATCTTTGAGCAAAAATTGTATATTTTTTGCATATCTTATTTCTCCTAAATTTTATTTGTTATTAGTTTAACATTTATATAAATAGGGTTATGATATTATCAATTTAAATATAAGAGGGTGTTTTTGATGTTCAAAACAATCTTTAATTACATTGGTATTATTATTTGGGGCTTTTTTGCTTTAATCACTATTTTTTATTTTAATGAAACTATTCAAGTTAATAGTTCTACAACAGCGATGGGACAAAGTGCACTGAGTTTTAAAATGGTTTATAGCTATTGGGATTATTATTTTATCTTTTCATTGTTAATATTATTACCATATGTTGTTCATCAAATACCTATCTTATATAAAAAGCATGTTAGTAAAATTGATACTTATAAAGATCGGGCAATGAAGTTACATAACCAAGATTTAAATCAAAATCACACTAATCGTGTATGGTCAGTAAGCGGTTCTCATATGAATAATCCTTATAATTATTCTTTCTCATCAACTCAATCATATGGTGATCTTTCTGGTAGTTTGCTAAATCTTTTTCAAAAATATCTAGTAAATATTATCGTGATTATCTTTGCGCCAATTTTTATTACATTTATAATTTTTAGAAAATTTGTGAAATAAAAAATATTCCTTTTAATATGTTGTTACACAAAAATTATTATTAAAGTGATGATTGGAAGCAATCCTTGCTTGATAGTGATACTTTTTTGACTAGTCAAGGTTCCATAGATTGCAACTACAATTGCATAAATTAAAATAGGAATTACTATTTCTTTAGGATGAGGAGCAATAAAGGTTCCATATAATAATAAGATCCCAATTATTCCATTATATATACCCTGGTTTTTCATTAAAGTTGCAGTGAATTTATTATTCAAAACGCCTTCATGACTCTTAAAAATTCTACTGGTATTTTTTGAATGTGTTTGAATCGTTTGAATAAACATAATATATATAAATTCAATTGCTACTAATGTAGTGAAAATAATTGATAAGATATTCATTTTAATTACCATGCTTTACTTAAATTTTATTAATATTATTATTAAATAAAAAACAACTTAATCAATTCATTACTATTCCAACAATGTTTTAATTGACTAATTGACAACTATGAATTAGTGTTAATAACAGAAATATCAAATATATATAATAAATATATAACTGAAAGGGAGATTTCTAATTATGCCAGAAGAACGTAAATTACCAGTAATTGAATTACCAGAAAGACAAATTACTCTCAGCAAACTAGACGAAAAATATGATCCAATTGTTAAAATGATTAACCGTTTTTCAAGAATTGCCTTAGATGGACAATTTGATGAACGTTACACATTTATTGCTAATTTAAGAGAATTACAAACTTATGCAAAACGTTTTAACCATTACTACAAATTACAAAAATTAATTATGGTTAAGATTGATGACTTAACAAAAGCTAATGAAGCAGAAGAAAAAATCAATTTACTTAAAGAATTCTTAAATGGTTACAATGAACATTTACAAGAAATTCAAGATGAATTAGATGAAAGTTTCTCTGCTCCTGAAATCGTTGGAATGGGTCATGCTCTTGATAAGTTCGTTTACAAGAACTTTGATAAACTAGAAGATCGTCCAGAATTCAATGAATATTTGGAATACAGAATTAACAATAAAGAATTATAAAATATGAAGCCTTTATGCAAGAATGCATGAGGGCTTTTTTAGTGCAAATGCTTTGTTATTTTGATATAAAAAGATATAATTTATCTACTATATTTTATTATTAGGGGATGACATAATATTATGAAAAAAGCACGTTTAATTACTGTTTTATCAACATTGACTATTGGTTTTACAATTACTTCTGGACAAGTAGCAAATGCTAAACAAAAGAAAGATAATACAAATTATGTATATAGTTATTACGATAAATCAGCCAATTTTAATACATCTGATACTCCTATAACACAAAGAGTAGCAAGTAAAGATTTTACCGCAACTGAACAAAACACTTCTAATCAAGTACAAATTAAAAAGGGAACTGTTATGACCATTAAGGATGGTAATAACAGCTTAGTTACAATTCCTGGAAATTCAGCTAATTTAGAAGTAAATGATATTAACAGTGTTTCTTATCCAAACAAGAGCTATTACTACAGTCAAAAGGATTATAAGAACTTATATGCTGAAGGTGCCAAATGGGCTAAAGGATTGAGTAAAAAGCAATATAAAGCGGTTGGTGATTATAGTCTTTCTGGATATACTAATGACAATACTTATCTACGTACAGGTAAATCTAAAAAAATGGCTAAAACCAAACAAGAAGTTAAAAATATCCAAGATGCTTTGAGCAAATTTAATTTAAAGAAGCCAATGACTGTATATCGTGGATTAAATGGTGTTGGTTTTGCTAAAGGATTGAATGGTCAACCTAACCAAGTTGGATCAGTTTATTCAGATAAAGCATTTCAATCAACAAGTGTTGATCAAAATGCAGCAATCGGTTTCTTAAATACTAGTGAAAAAAATCCTAACAATAACATTCTAATCAAATTGAATGTTCCTGCTGGTAATAATGGTGCTTATATTAATTCAATTTCTAAGAGTAAAAATGAAAAAGAATATTTACTAAATTCTGGTAAGAAATTAGTGATTACTAGAATTCAAAATGTGAATGCTAATGTTAAATATGTTTCATATCAACAAAAGAATTCTAATAAAGTTAAGAATATAAATAAAACTAATGAAAAGTACAACTATAAATTAGTAACTATGAACTTAGTTGATTAAATAAAAAGGGCTCATCAATATATTTGATGAGTCCTTTTAGTTATTAAAAATTATATTAGAGTACTTATTGTGAAAAAAGTGTTTAACCTTGATCGTTATGAAGACGTTTGTCTGCAGGTTTAGTTTTTGGAATACCACCCATAGCTTCTGGGTTTTCTTGATAAGTGAATTTTTCACCATCTTTAGCAGTTTGGCCTTCAAATGCACGTGAACCGTTTCCATCAGAGAAATTCATTAATACATGGGCAAATTCATCATGCTCAATGTCCTTCATATCACCAGGAACAACTACACCATATTTTTCTTCTAATTCTTCTTGAGCTTTCATAAATTGTAATTGATGTTGAGTTTCACGAGCTAACAAGAATTTTAGCATGTCGCGAACTCCTTCATCTTCGGTCATATAGTATAAACGACTTACTTGTAATCTAGCTTCTGATTCACGAACAACATTAAATCGCATATCGGCAACTAAATTTCCACTTGAAGTAGTGTAGCCTGCGTTCCAGGCACCACCATTAGGATTATTTAAGCTAGCTGTCATTCCATGAACAATTGAATGTTCTGGATCCATGCCTGCATATTTTGCAGCTAATGAAGGATCTTTCTTCAAATCTTCTTCACTAGGATTTAAAGGAGCATCTTCTAAAAGATAAGCAATCATGGTAGAAATCATTTCTACGTGAGCCATTTCTTCTGTTCCTGTATCTAATAGTAGATCTTTATATTTTTCGTCACCGGTAGATGACCAACCTTGTGATAAATAGGACATCATTCCAGTTACTTCACCCCATTGACCACCAAGTGATTCTTGTAATCTACGAGCCATTAATGGATCTGGTCTATCTGGCTTAGCATTATATTGTAATTTACGAGTGTGTTTAAACATAAAAATCCTTCTCCTTTTGAACGCTGAGAAAATGAAGCAATTAAATATGATGAAATACAAAGATTATGTATAACTTAATATATAATTTTCAGCTCTCTTGTGATAAATACTATAAATCTGCAATAACAACGTTGTTTTATATAATTATATCTTGCACGATTTAATATACCACGATAGAAAATTATAGTCTAATATAATGACTTTTAAATTTTAATAAAAGGTTTATGCTTATTATTTTTCATGAAAAGTAAATATATTTGTAAACAAAAAAAGCAATTCCTAAAAAGGAATTGCTTTTTATCAGTTATGGGCAGTCAGGGGCTCGAACCCTGGACCCACGGATTAAGAGTCCGTTGCTCTACCAACTGAGCTAACTGCCCAAATAATTATTAAGTTGTTATTAACTCAACAAATAATATAATATCATTTAGAAAATATTTTGACAAGTCTTTTTATAAAAAATATTACAAATATTTAAAAACTATTAAATTTAGTCGTCATAAGATTACCTATGAAGAAATGAGTTGGTCTTGCGTGTTATAATAATAATGGTTAATTAATATTAGCCCAAGTAAATTTAAAATAAAAATAATAAACTTAAAATATAAAGTATTCTTGTAAAAGGAGAGTATTATTTATGACAAAAATTTTAGTAGTAGATGACGAAAAACCGATAACCGATATTGAAAAATTTAATTTAGAAAAAGAAGGCTATGAAGTTTCTGTTGCCTATGATGGTGAAGAAGCTATTCAAAAAGTAGAAGACGATACGCCTGATCTAATTATTTTAGACTTAATGTTGCCTAAAGTTGATGGATTAGAAGTAGCCAGAGAAGTTAGAAAAAATCATGATATGCCAATTATTATGGTAACTGCCAAAGATTCTGAATTAGATAAAGTACTTGGTTTGGAATTAGGTGCTGATGATTATGTTACTAAACCATTTTCTAATCGTGAATTAGTTGCTCGTGTAAAAGCTAACTTAAGAAGACAATCTAGCAATGATAACGCACAAGCTAAAGATGACGAAAATAAGGACATTAAAATTGGTGATTTAGTAATTCATCCAGAAGCTTATACAGTAAGTAAACGTGGCGAAAATATTGAACTAACCCATCGTGAATTTGAATTACTTCATTATTTAGCACAACATATTGGACAAGTTATGACTCGTGAACATTTATTACAAACTGTTTGGGGCTATGATTACTTTGGTGATGTAAGAACAGTTGATGTGACCGTTCGTCGATTAAGAGAAAAGATCGAAGATAGTCCTAGTCATCCAATTTGGTTGATTACTAGACGTGGTGTTGGCTACTACTTAAGAAATTCAGAAAATGAATAGTTTATTAACTATTCAATAAGGAGTATTTTACATTGAATAATAAAATTAAGTATTTCCAATCAATTCATTTTAAGATTGCGCTGGTTTTAGCGTTAATTTTATTAGTAACCCTAGAAATTGTAGGGGCTGTTTTTGTTAGCCAACTAGAAACTAAAAATGTTGACTCATATAAAAAACAAGTTCAACTTCCTACCTATGTAAATACAACCTTAATTAACGAGCTTTCAAAAACTAATATTAGTAAAGCCAACGTTGGCATTAGTTCCTTATTGTCAGATGTAGATAATAAAAATTCAACTGAGGTTGAAGTAGTTGATGCTAAGAATACTGTTCGTGGTACCAATGAAAGTGGTAACCAGAGCCAAGTTGGACAAAAGAATTTAAAAACTAATATCAAAAATACATTGATTAATCACCAATCTTATAGTGGAATTATGAGTGATTCTAGTAATTCTAGATATTATACAGTTATTACACCTCTAATCAAAAGCAGTAATAGTGAATTAGTCGGTGTTGTATATGTACGTGCCAATTTAGATTCAGTATATAAAGAAATTAATCAAATTACTTTGATATATGTTGCGGCTGCTTTAGTTGCTATTTTAGCAGGATTGTTAATTTCGATTGTCATATCTAGAGCGATTACTAAACCCATTGATGAAATGAAACAACAAACATTGCAAATTGCTAAAGGTGATTATTCTGGCCAAGTCCATGTTTATGGTCGTGATGAATTAGGGCAGCTAGCTAATGCGGTTAATAATTTGTCAGTTAAGGTTGAAGAATCACAAGAGTCGACTGAATCTGAACGACAAAGATTAGATTCAGTTCTAACCAATATGACTGATGGTGTGATTGCAACCGATCGTCGTGGAAAAGTTATCATTATGAATGATGAAGCTGCTAATTCACTTGAAACCTCAGAATCTGAAGCAATTGATAAATCAATTCTTGATGTTTTAGACATTGGTGACGAATATACTTTAAGAGAAATTATTGAAAATCCTGATGAAACTATTATTGATCGTTCCGATAATTCTCGAGATTTAATTTTGCATGCTCACTTCTCACTTATTCAGAGAGAATCTGGCTTTGTTTCAGGTTTAGTTTGTGTGTTACATGATGTTACTGAACAACAGAAGATTGATAATGATCGTAAGCAATTTGTTTCTAACGTTTCACACGAATTGAGAACTCCGCTAACTAGTGTGCATTCATACATTGAAGCTTTACAAGACGGTGCTTGGAAAGATAGTACCATTGCACCTAAGTTTTTAAAGGTTACTCAAGACGAAACTGATCGCATGATTAGAATGATTAATGACTTGTTAACATTATCTAGAATGGATTCTAATACCCAAAAAATTAATAAAGAACTAGTTAATATAAAAGAATTATTTAATTATATTTTGGATCGTTTTGATATGATTATTAAAAGTGATGATGATAGTAAGAAACCTAGCAAAGATTATAAAATTATCAGGAAATTCACAAAACTTGATTTATGGGTAGAAGTTGACACTGATCGCTTTACCCAAGTTATTGATAACTTAATGAATAATGCTATTAAATATTCACCAGATGGTGGGACGATTACTTGTTCGCTTTATGAAACTCATAATAATGTTATTTTGAGTGTTAAAGACCAAGGATTAGGAATTCCACGCAGTTCAATTCCACATATCTTTGATCGTTTCTATCGTGTTGATAAGGCTCGTTCTAGAGCACAAGGTGGAACTGGATTAGGATTAGCAATTTCAAAAGAAGTTATACAAGCACTTGGTGGTAGAATCTGGGTTGAAAGTACTGAAAACAAAGGTTCTACATTCTATATTGCTTTACCATATGAACCAATTGAGGAGGATCTTTGGGATGAAAATTAAAAACTTAATTTTACCAGGATTGCTAGGTATTGCAGTTGTAGTGAGTGTAGTTTTGTCTTCTTCAATTTGGATTAATCCAGCTCATTATCGTAATAGTCAACAAACAAGTGTAAGTAATAATTCAATTATTGATAATAAACCGATGTCGTATGTATATTCACCTACACAGTTAATTCAAACTGATGAAAATGGTAAACAAAATATGTTAACTAACCATTCAAGTAATTTAATCTCTGAAATTGGTAATCAGATGAAAAATTATGATAGCAAATCAGTTAATAAATTATCATCAGGTAACATTGATGAATACAAAAAGTTTTTGGGATATAAAAATTCCATTATTTTAAATTATCCTGCTAAAATTTCGATCAAAATTTTTAGCAAATTTATTAATGATTCATTATCAAAAGGGCCTAATGATAGTATCAATAGGATTGTTATTCCATTTGATGACAGTAATGAAATTTATTTATTACGTGATGACGGATTTCATATCTACAAAGTGAAATTTAAAGACACTAATGTTTCAGGTCTAAAGGATGCCATTAAAAATAATGTTGGAACCATCCCTGTAAAGGTAAAATTAGTTAATAAAATTCCAACAATTGATTTTATCAAGTCTTTTGAGATGCCTCAGTATGGTTATCTAATTAATAAGACCTCACAAAATTATTATGTAACACGTTTATTACCCAATTTGCATAATACTAATAATATTAAGCGTCACCGTAATTCAGTTGTTTATAATGATCAATCCTCTAAGCAATTAACATTTTATAATAATGGGGAAGCAGAATACTTTGATAGTCGACCTAACTTCATATCCAGTGATTTTACTCAGACGTTGATTGATTCTTACAAAAATATTTCTAAATTGAGCATTAATGATAATTTAAGTAATCTTAGATATTTCAGTTATAGTCCTAAAAATTCTACGATCATCTATCGTAATTATGTTGAAGGATTTCCAATTTTTAATCAGAATCAATATGGAGCGGTGCAAATTAAATTAGTGGATAATACATCCTTGAGATATAATTTTTCACTAAATAATTTGCAAATTCCAGTTCCTACTGGTGGTTCCAATATTAAAATGAAAACCACTAAGGAAGTTGTAAATAGTTTAGCTAAGTCTGGCTATGATGTTAGCAAAATTGGACCAATTGAATTAGGTTATCAGTGGAGTAATTCTAAAGATTCTAATATATTAGTTACATTACAACCAACATGGTTTGTTTACTATAATGGTCGTTGGAATAATTATAATCAAATGATTAATAAGGTTGGATACTAGAGATTGGGGTGGATTGAATGGATTTTAAGAAAATTCAGATAATATTTTTGGCCATTTTTGTCATTATTGATGTGTTTTTGTTTATGATGTTTCATCAAAATACTTCATTACAAAGTGAAAGTGTTAATCAGGGTAGCAACTCTGAAATCATAAAACAAATGCAGAATGATCAAATTAATGTAAAACCCAATCTCAGTGACAAAAAAAGTACTGGGTACTATTTGTCTGCAACTTTGAATAATAGTTTAAAACGAGAAAGCAAGAACTTGAAAAACCAAAAAACTTCATATGATAATCATATTTTAAGAAGTTCTTTCAAACGACCTTTTGGAATCTATTCATCTAATCCAGAATATTTACTAGATAAATTAATTAAGAATAAAGACATTATTGCTAACGGGTCAGATTATGAATATAGTTCTGATTTATCTACTAATAATACAATCGTTTATTTGCAAAAAGCAGAAGATAGATATATTTATTCTGGAACTCGTGGTCAAATTAAATTTGACATTAGTGATGACCATACTTTAACTGGATATACACAAAGTTATTTAGATAATGTCAAAATTCTTCGTGAAAAGTCTGATGTTATTTCCAAAAAAAGTGCTTTAGTTGGTTTATATCAATATAATGAAATCCCTAATAATTCTAAAATTAATTGGATTCATTTGTATTACACTAGGTTACTTGCAATTAAAGACAATCAAGTATTAATCCCAACTTGGGTGATTTCATTTAGTAGTGATAATTCTTCAAATGCAACAGTTAAGCGCATTAACGCTTATACTGGATCTATTTTAGATGGCAGTGGAACTACTAAATCTGCTAGTGAAAGTGTTAATAATAACTAGATTATAGAAATGAGGAATATTATGAGTAACGATGCTGATTCGATGAGTATTAGTGTCTTATCTAGTGGTAGTGGAGGTAATGTCACTTATATTGAAACTAACCAACATAAAGTTTTATTAGATGCCGGATTAAGCGGTATTCGAATTAAAAAATTAATGAAATCAATTAATCGTGACTTGAATGATGTTGATATGTTACTAGTAACACATGAACATACTGATCATAGTAAAGCTGTGGGCATTTTGGCACGTAAGTATCCCAAAATAAATGTCTATGCTAACGAACAAACATGGGAAGCGATGGCTTCAACAATTGGTGAAGTTCCAGAATGCCAAAAGAATATTTTTCCGCCTAATATGACAATGTCGTTCGGTGATTTAGATATTGAGAGTTTCGCTGTATCCCATGATGCAGCAAGAGCTCAGTTTTATAATTTTCATCACCATAATAAGAGCTTTGTTGTAATTACTGATGTTGGATACGTTTCCGATCATATTTCAGGGGTCATTGATAACGCTAATGCCTATGTATTTGAATGCAATCATGATTTAGAAATGTTACGTAGTGGCGAATATCCATGGTCTTTAAAACAAAGAATTATGGGTGACGAAGGCCACTTATCTAATGAGGATGGAGCTGATGCACTAATGGATTGTATTGGTCGAAACACCGAACATATATTCATTGGCCATCGTAGTCATCACAATAACGTTAAAGAATTAGCACATTTGACAGTTGCTTCAATGTTAGAAGAACACGATTTTGGTGTTGGTCATGATTTTGATTTATTAGATACTGATGTTGAACAAGCATCGCCATTGTATACTTTATAGTGCTTTTTTTAGCTTATTTTAAGCTTCAAAGTTATAATATAAACATAGTAAAATGTGGGAGGATTATTTATGAAAAATAATAATCATTTAATGCCCAAAGTAGTGATTGCAGCATTAGTTGCAGGACTACTTGGTGGTGGAATTACTTATGGTGGAATTAATATGTTCCAAAATTCTGGTTTGGATACAGCAGTGCCCACTGGATCAAATGATGGTGGCACTACTGGAACTTCAAATATTAAAGTTAATGTTCAAAATCAGTCTGAAAAAGCTTATAAAGCAGTGAAAGATTCAGTTGTTTCAGTTATTAATTTGAAACAGTCACAATCAAGTAATGATCCATTTGCCTCCATATTTGGTGAAAATCAAAATAGTAAAGATTCTAATAAATTAGAAGCTAATAGTGAAGGATCTGGTGTAATTTACAAAAAGAGTGGGAACGCTGCTTACATTGTTACTAACAATCATGTGGTTGCCGGTGCTTCAGCATTACAAATATTATTAAGTAATGGTAAACAATTAGAAGCTAAATTAGTAGGTCGCGATTCAGTGACTGATTTAGCCGTTTTAAAGATTAATGGTAGTCAAATTAAGGATATAGCAAGCTTTGGCAATTCCGATAATATTAATGTGGGTGAAACTTCACTTGCAATTGGCTCTCCATTAGGATCGGCTTATGCTTCATCATTAACCCAAGGTATTATTTCAGCTAAGAAACGTGAAGTTCAATTAACCGGTTCAAATGGTCAACAAACTGGTAATACAGCCTCAGTTATTCAAACTGATACCGCTATTAATCCAGGAAACTCTGGTGGTCCATTAATTAATTTAGCTGGACAAGTGATTGGAATCAATTCTATGAAATTAGCTTCTGATGGGCAAGGTACTAGTGTTGAAGGAATTGGATTTGCTATTCCAAGTAATGAAGTTACTAGAATTATTAACGAATTAGTTAAGAATGGTAAAATTGAACGTCCGGCATTAGGTATTAGATATATTAATTTATCTAATATCGCTGTTAGTCAACAAAAGTCAGTATTAAAATTACCTTCATCAGTAGAAAATGGGGTAGTAGTATTTGATGTTACTAAGAATGGCCCTGCTGCTAATGCTGGTTTGAAGAAATATGATGTCATTACTGAATTGGCTGGTAAGAAGATTAGCAGCCAAGATCAAATTAGAAGTATTCTATATGAACAAAAGATGGGCTCAACGGTTCCAGTACAGTTCTATCGTGGTGGTCATGTCCACAATGGAAGCATCAAGTTGAGTGAAAATAGTTCACAATTAAAAATTAATGATTAAAAAATAAAGCACTAATAATATGATTTATTAGTGCTTTTTTGTATTTACTATTTTATTTTTGTTGCCAAAGTAATATTATATATAATGTTATTTAATATTATTAAGGGAGTCTTTTATTATTACTATTTTTGGATTTAGTATTTGGACCCTGCTTTTATTTATACCAGTGGGTATAATTGCAGGAATTTTAAGTACTGTAACCGGATTAGCTTCACTAGCTTCTTATCCGGCATTATTATATTTAACTGGTGGGGTATTGAATCCTATTTCAGCAAATATCACTAATACTTCAGCATTATTATTTAATGTTGTAAGTTCTGGTCTTTCATCAAAACAAGAATTGAAAGGTCATGGAAAAGAATTAATGAAGGTTATGACCATCATCTTCTTTGGTGGAATTGTTGGTGTGATTTTACTAACATTATTACCTTCAAAAGATTTTGAATATGCAGTTCCTGTTTTCATCGCAGCTGCTGGGATTGGTATTTTATTACCGGCTAAAGATACCACCAAGGCTAATACTTCTGCTGAGTTTGAAGAAAAATCAGTGGGCTCTAAGAAAATGCTAGCTGATATTGCATTAATTATTGGCTACTTCTTAATTGGTATTTATGGTAGTTACTTTGGTGCTGCAGCAGGAGTTATCTTGTTAGCAGTACTTTCAAGAACTAGTAAAGATCCATTCCCTGTTTATAATGCAATTAGAAATGTTGCCATGGGTTCTGCCAATGTAATTGGTACTATTTTATATTCATTTAAATATGGTCAACATGGTTCTACCCATATTTACTGGGCCTTAGCTATTCCACTAGGTATTGGTTTCTTAATTGGTGGTTACGTTGGACCTAAATTAGTGCGTATTTTACCAACTAAATTAATTAAAGTTGTTACAGGAATTCTTGCTTTAGTGCTTGCATATACGCAATTTGCTTCAGCTTACAGTATTCATTTATTTTACTTCTTTTAATTAAAGTAAAAGCTATCCTTAAATTATTTGAGGATAGCTTTTTTAATATTACTCATCATTTATTTGGGCTTTTTACATAATATTGTTAAAATTAAATTAAGAGTTTCATTTTATAAAAAGAAGGTCGATTAAAATTACTATTTTTGGGATTAGTATATGGATGATTTTATTATTCATACCCGTTGGGATTTTGGCAGGAATCCTTGGAACTGTGACTGGATTAGCTTCATTAGCATCATATCCAGCCTTATTATATTTTGCAGGATTACCTGCTGTTTCTGCCAACGTTGTTAACAAAGCTGCCTTAATGTTTAATTCAATTGGTTCAGCTGTTTCATCAACACAAGAATTACATGGTCATTGGAAAGAATTATTTAAAACCATGATTATTATTTTCTTTGGTGGCATTACTGGAGCCATCTTGTTAACTGCATTGCCTTCATCTAGTTTTACTCATATTGTGCCTGTCTTTATTGCTGCAGGTGGAATTATGATTTTAATTCCATCAAAGAATGAAGAAGAGCATGAAGGAGCTAATAACTTTGAACCACGCAAAGGCCATGTTAATCAACATTCATGGTTACGCAATATTTTAATTATTTTCTTAGTGTATTTAATTGGTGCTTATAGTGGTTACTTTGGTGCTGCTTCTGGAATCTTACTATTAGTATTATTAACTAGAACTAGTTCCAATGAATATACCGTAAGTAATGCGATTAGAAATGTTGCCATGGGTGCTGCTAATATTGTTGCAACGATTTATTACTCATTCGAAGCGCACATTGTGTGGATCTTAGTATTACCATTAGGAATTGGCTTCTTTATTGGCGGATACATAGGACCTAAAATCGTTAGAGTATTGCCGGTTAAATACATTCGCATTTTAACGGGGATTTTAGCTTTAATTCTAGCTTATACGCAATTTTCAGCTGCATATAATATTAAATTATTTTATCTATTTTAAATTAAGGGATGAGCAATCATCCTTTTATTTTGCAATACATATGATATAATATTCATATGTATTATAATTCATACGAAAAGAGTTAATGTAAATGAATAATGATTATTTAAAAGAAGCCAGTCAAATATTTAAGTTGTTAAGTAATGAGACTAGGCTAAAAATGCTAGTTACTTTAGAAAATAATGCAATTAGTGTTAATGAATTAAGCGCAAGACTTAATATTGAGCAATCCGCAGTTTCTCACCAGTTATCAATTCTAAAAAAGCACCAATTAGTAGATACAAATCGAGTAGGTAAATTGATTTATTATCAATTAGATGATCCACATATTTTAGACATAGTGAATGAAGCAGTCCAACATTCTAGTCACGTGATTAGGGGGAAAAAGCATGGAGAATAATACACTTAGTAAAAGTATTAATATTGAATATTTATCGACTTTATGGATGCTAATCGAATTTGTAGTAGCTTTATATTCAGGCATTATGGCTAAATCTATTTTATTAATCGCTTTTGGATTGGACAGCTTTTTAGAAATTATTTCGGGCTTAATTTTAATTTGGCGTCTTAAAAAAGAAGCTAATGGTGCAAACAGTGAAACAATTGAAAAAATAGAAAAAATTACTTCAAGGCTAGTGGGACTGATCTTAATATTACTTTCCATATATGTAACAATTACTTCATTATTTAATTTATTTGGCCATGGAGTCGCTGATGATTCATTATCTGGAATTATTATTGCAATTTTATCATTATTGATTATGCCATTCTTCATTATTAAAAAACGTCGTTATGGCAAAACTTTAAAGTCAGGTGCTTTAATCGAAGATAGTTATTGTAATGTTACATGTGCATATATTGCCGGAACGGTGTTAATAGGGATGATATTAAATGCATTATTCGGTCTTTGGTGGGCTGATTCAGTTGCTGCTTTAGTATTAGTCTATTTTATTTTTACAGAAGGCCTTGAGGGTGTTAAAGGCGAATAAAAAGACTCAGCATTAGCTGAGCCTTTTTTTATTTAGATTGAATATCAATAAATTTTTGTTGGTTGAAATCATATAACCCTTGATCAGTTAATTTAATTGTAGGAATAACTGGTAAGGTTAGGAAAGATAGGGTGATAAATGGATTGAAATTAATATCACCACTAATTTGTTTAAAAGCTTTAGTAATAGCGTTTAAGTCTTCACTAGCTAGTTGCCATGATTTATCTGACATTAATCCAGCGACTGAAAGTGGCATGACAGTGACCTCTTGATTATCATTAACGACTGCAATACCACCACCAACTTCAGTAATAGCTTGAATAGCACGATAAATGTTTTTATCAGATGTTCCAACGGCAACAATGTTGTGTGAATCATGAGCTACGGTGGTGGCAACAGCACCATGTTTAATATTGAAGCCATGGACTAATCCAATTCCAAAGGTACCTAAATTATGATGGCGTTCAACATCTACCATTTTTAAAATGTCATGGTCTAAATCAGCTTTGAAGATACCATTTTCAACTGGGACGGTCTTTTTTAAATGATCAGTTTCAATATGATTAGGTTGAATGCCAATTACATGACATTCTTGATTACTTTTTAATGGTAAAGCTAAATCATCTAATTTGATATTTTGATGAACGGTATTTTTGGTGAATTTGAGTGGGGTAGATTTGAAATTATTATCATTCATTAATTGTCCATCTTTAATTACTTTCTTTACATCCACTTTTTTCGGATCAGAAATTATTACAATATCAGCTTTGTATCCAGGAGCTAGGGCACCTAAATCATTAATTTTATGTGCTTTGGCTGCATTCAAACTAGCCATAACGTAAGCATCTTCAGGTTTAATACCATATTCAATTGCTAATTGAATATTAAAATTAATGCTACCTTCATTAATAATGGTGGTAATGAATTTATCATCAGTACAGAAAGAAAATTGGTCGATGTTATCTTTATTAACTGCTTGGATAGTGTTTTGTAAATCACGTTCCACGGTTCCTTCTCGTAGAAACATATTCATACCAACATCTAAACGATCATACATCTGATTTAAAGTAGTCGATTCATGGTCAGTTGAAATACCGACTTCTTTATATTCGCCTAATTGTTTGGCTGATAAACCAGCTCCATGACCATCAACTTGATAGCCATGGTTTATAGCGTCATTAATTTTGTTCATCATGTCTTGATCGCGATTGTGTACAGCAGGATAGTCCATGACCTCAGCTAGACCAATGACTGATGATTCTTTGTAAAGGGGATGTAATGCATCAGCATTTAAAGTTGCACCATTATGTTCAAAAGAAGTTGCTGGAACACTAGATGGTAACATGACAAAGACATCGAGTGGGGATTGTTTAGCATCATTAATCATATATTTGATGCCTTCAATTCCAGACACGTTCGCAATTTCGTGGGGATCAGTAACAACTGAAGTAACACCCATTGGGACAATGACTTTACCTAATTCAGATGGGGTAACTAGTGAACTTTCAATGTGTACATGTGAATCGATAAAACCAGGGACTAAATATTGACCTTCAGCATCAATTATTTTTTTGGCTTGATATTGATTTTCATTTTGTTCGATAATTTTTCCATTGTTAATGTATAAATCTTTTTGCTCGAATTGTTTCTTGAAGACATTTAAAACTTTTCCATTCTTAATTTCTAAATCAATTGTTTGCATTTTTGATAACCCCATCCTTTTTTTCTTACGAATAAAATTATCAAATATTATGAAACATTAACATTAATTTGTCAATATTTGTAATAGTTCGTTTTCTATGTTATCGGGGTAATAAAAAAGCTTTGCAAATTGCAAAGCTTTTTTGTAAAATTTATTAATTATTACCATTTTTACCTGTAGTATTGTTTGGTGTAGAAGGACCATCACTTAAATTCCAAGTTATAGTTCCCTTGTAATTACCAGAATCTGCTCTACCGGCACTTAAATTAATATTATTAAATAAATCAAACCAAGTACCAGCACCAGATTGATCTGCCGCAGACATTACAGTAACATTACCTCTGTTTGGATCAAGATTTATATTATCAGTCTTAACATTATTAGGGTCTCCTAATTTATTAGCATTATCACCATAAGCACCAAGGACGTTATTATTACTAAATTTTATATTTGCTCCATCTAGTTTATTTGAAGAATTAGTTGGATCTGTATCTGTCATTTCAGACATATTTGCTGATAAATTCCATCCCGTATGCTTTCCCCTGTAGTCTGATACTTGTGCATAATAACGATCAATATTATTATCGTTGTTATTATCTTTATTATCATTTAGCGTTACGTTTATATCTTTTCCTTCTAAGTTTTTATCAGTTTCACCAAAATTCAATGATGTCGGTACAGCATCAATTGTTAAATTTCCTGTGGCATTTGTTTGAAATATATTATGCAATTGAGGATTTTCTAATTTAATGCTTCTATTATCAGGATTTACAGGTGGGGTATTTGTTGAGCTATTATCTACTTTAAAATATGTGAATGTTTTTACACTATTGCCGTCGGTTGACATACCATTATTATTTTGGTCTTTGTTTTCACTTTTGCTTGATGTATTTGCATCATCAGCTTTTACATTACTACTATTCAATGCCAATGTACTACCAGCAAACATTGTTAAAGCAGCTGTACATAATAATAATTTTTTCATATTAAAATCTCCTTTTAGAAGTTAATGTTTATTTTTTAATTGTTATTCCATTATCGTTAACCTTAGGAGATATGTCCCAGGTAGCGGTACCAGTATATGTTCCAGATGGCATCACCCCCTTAGTGTAATTTAAAGTGATAGGGTATATTCCATATTTAATATATCCATTTTTTATATTATTAACCGTTCGATAATTAAATGAATTATTAGGATAAATAACATTTGGATTATTGTTTACTTTAAAATTAGCATTTTGTAATGATTGATTATTAGAATTTGTTAAATTTGATAATTTTAAATCTATGTTTAAATTTGGTTCATTAAATGAAGATATGCCGATATTATTATTTGTAATACTATTATTTGATAAATTTGAAGTGCCATCATTGGTTGAGGCATTATTAAAATTAAAAGTATTAGGTACATTTTTTAGTCTTAGGAGATGCAAAGATTGTTCAAGATTATCACTCATATCTTGTTTTTCAGAAATCAACTGATCCAAATGATATACTCCATTTAGTATTCCTATATTTCTTTTTGAATTATTATTCACCTGATTATTTAAAATATTGGAATCTTCTGGACTATTATTAAATAGATTATTTATCTTTTGCTTTAATATATCTGCACTATCATTCATTTCAGCAAGAACTTTATCTTTAACATCTTTAAATCTTAATGTTTGCGCTATCTGAAAAACATGATATACAGGAGCACTAATTTTTTTATTTTCATAATCATCACTACCAGATTTGTAATATAAATTTATTAAGGGATAATTTCCATCTTTGTCATAAGCATTTTCATTTATTATGTTAGATTTGAGATATAAACGCACATTTATTTGTCCACTATGATAATATTTTGTTGTGTCAAATCTACAAACATAAATTTTTCTTTTATTATATTTAATTATTTTAGTATTAGGTGATGTGAGAGATTGTGACTTTATTTTATGGTTTTCTTGTTTATAGGTGATAGTTGTGTTATCGCCGTCTACCATGTTCTCTGTATTATCATTATTAAATCTTAATCTATCATTTAACTCCATTTGGAAATTTACATATCTATCTTCTTGTTTGTTAGTATTTGAACCACCTTTGCTTCCATAAGAAAAATCTATATAATTTTCTTTACCATTATTAGTATTTTCATCTCCGGTAGAATTTACAATTACTTTATTTTTGTTATTAGTTCCAGAATCAACATAATCAGATTTAAAATTAGAACTACCAATTCCCTTATCTTCATCATCTTGTATTGCATAGTATCCTTTTTCTGGAAAAGAATAATTATTAAATACATTACCATCTTCATCAGCAAAAGCACTGATGCCAAACATACTTAATAAAAACAAAGGGATTAAAATACTAAAAGATAACTTTAATTTCTTCAATATTAGTCCCTCCTCGTTTTTATTCTCTATTACTTATCTTCTTCCTTATCATCTTTATTTCTACGTTTTAATAATAAATAAATTAATAAACCAATTAAAATTAATATAATAGCAATTAATGCAACTATGATAACCATTGCCCAAGGGAATGGTTTTTTATTTGTCACAATGTTATTTTGTGTATTATCAAAGTTTTGTTGAGTAACATGGATTGTTTTATGCCAATTCCATTTTTGCCCATCACTAGCGCTAGCATTTCCATCTAATGTGTAATCACCAGGAGATAAAGTTTCTTTTAATGGAGTGGACAAATCAAATTGACTAATAGGGGCAATTTGGCCCAAACTAGTAGAATTTTCAGCCACTTTTTTACCATTTGAATCTTTAATAGTTGAGTGTGTCTTTACACCGCTAATAAAATTACGTTTATCATTCTGAAGGGTGGTGACAATTGCAGGACTATAATTAGCAGGTGCTTGCTTTGCATCCACCATTTTTAAATCAGGAAAAACATTACCCGATTGATTTCTCAATAAAACAGCAGTGGAGTAAACAAACTTATTGTTGATGCTAACTCCCTTATTATTGTTACTATTTTGTTGATAGTATCGATCATCTTTGTAAACTGAAATACCGCCCATCATAATTCCCTTGAAATCTTCTTTAGGCATCGATAAATCAAAGGTTACTACTTTAGAACTTTTACCAGGCATAGTAATGGCTTGATTAGCATTCCCATCAATTAGTTCTGAAATCTTAGGTGATCCAATTAGTTTTTGTTTACTTTGTGTGTAATCAATAGCTAAACCATTACTAGTCGTTGCATCATTAACCGAAACAATAAAATGTTGGGTAACACTAGAACTATTTTTCACTTTGACTTGAAGTTGTTGAGTTTGTCCCGGCTTGTATAAAGCATCAATATAACTAGTTGATTTGCTTATTTGATTGCTAGGGTGAACTGCTTCCATAGTAAATGGAATTTCGGGATTACTGTTTGCTGCATTTGCAGAAGTTGTATAAGTTAAACTTCCAATTATTATTGTAAAAAATATTAAGAATAATTTTCGTATTTTCATAATTATGTATTACGCTCCTTTATTTATGATTTATTAAATATATTATTATGTGAATATTACCTAAATGTAACAATTCCTTTACATTATAAAATTCATGATAATGATTTTGAAACAATATGCTCAACATTAGTAATTCTTCGGATGATTTACTGTATTTATTTAATTCTTTTAATATATTTTTTAGGTGGTGCTAAAAAAATCATTCCCACACCTTAAATAGTATGTTATAATTTCTAATGGTCTTATAGAGAAACTATAAGAACGCAGAAAGGATGATTTATTTTGGGTGAAAACTCTTCACACGAAAAGAAGGGCTTTGTACAATATGCAAACGGTCCTTCTCTAGATGAAATAAACGGAAAAATTTCCGTACCTAAGAATATGGGATTCTGGAAGACATTATTTGCATATTCTGGACCTGGTGCTTTAGTTGCCGTTGGTTATATGGATCCAGGTAACTGGGCTACTTCAATTACTGGTGGTCAAAACTTTGGGTACCTATTAATGTCTGTTATCTTAATTTCAAGTTTGATTGCGATGTTATTACAATATATGGCAGCTAAACTTGGAATCGTGAGTCAGATGGATTTAGCTCAAGCTATTCGTGCAAGAACTAGTAAAACACTAGGAATTGTATTATGGATTATGACTGAATTTGCTATTATGGCTACTGATATTGCCGAAGTTATTGGTGGAGCGATTGCTTTATATCTATTATTTAATATTCCACTAATCTTTGCGGTATTCTTGACCGTATTTGATGTTTTGATATTGCTATTATTAACTAAAATTGGTTTTAGAAAGATTGAAGCAATTGTTGTTTGTTTAATCGTTGTTATTCTACTAGTTTTCGTATATCAAGTAGTTCTATCACATCCTGATTGGGCTGGTGCTCTTAAAGGATTACTTCCAGTTCCTGAAACTATTTCAACTGGTCATGAAGTTGCTGGTATGACTCCACTATCAGGTGCTTTAGGTATTATTGGTGCGACTGTTATGCCACATAATTTATACTTACATTCAGCTATTTCACAAACTCGTAAGATTGATCATAATGATGAAGAAGATGTTGCTAGAACTATTCGTTTTACAACATGGGACTCAAATGTTCAACTAACATTTGCTTTCTTTGTTAACGCTTTACTATTAATCATGGGTGTTGCGGTATTTAAATCAGGTGCTGTTCAAGATACTTCATTCTTTGGTTTATTTGATGCTTTAAATAACACTAAGATGTTATCTAATCCAATTTTGATTAGTGTTGCTAAATCAGGTATTTTATCAACATTATTTGCGGTTGCTTTACTAGCTTCTGGTCAAAACTCTACTATTACTGGTACTTTAACTGGTCAAGTTATTATGGAAGGTTTCATTAATTTGAAGGTTCCATTATGGGCACGTCGTTTAATTACTCGTTTAATTTCTGTTATCCCAGTTTTAATTTGTGTATCAATGACCGCTGGTGAATCAACATTAAAACAACATGCTGCTATTAATGATTTAATTGAAAATTCACAAATTTTCTTGGCTTTTGCTTTGCCATTCTCAATGCTTCCATTATTGATGATGACTAACAGTAAGTTTGAAATGGGTAAGAAATTTGCTAATACTATGTGGGTTAAAGTTTGTGGATGGATTTCAGTTCTAACATTAACTTTCTTAAACTTATATAATATGAAAGATTCTATTTCAGGATTTTATGGTGATAACCCAACTGCTGCACAAGATCAACAAGCGGGAATTATTGCTTGGATTGTCAATATCTTAATTGTGTTACTATTAATTTGGACATTAACTGAATTACATCGTGGTAACAAGAGATTCATTAATGCTCATCCTGAATTAAAAGACTAATTCTGTAAAATAATATTAATAGAATAGAAGGCTTAATTATGAAAAACATGAATATGGATATTAACTTTAAAAATATTCTAGTTGCAGTTGATGATTCTGATGATGCCATTTTAGCCTTTAAGTATGCTATTGCACGTGCTAAGGAAGAAAATGCTAAGTTAACTATCGTTTCTGTTCTTGAAGATGAAGATATTAATATTTACCAAGCATTATCTGGAAAGTATGTTCATGGTAAATATGAAGATCTAGAAGAGCATATTAAAAAGTATGAAGAAACAGCTAAAACTGCTGGTGTTAAAGATGTAGATGTTATTGCATCACAAGGTGAAGCTGGAGAAACTATCGTTAAGGATGTTATCCCTAAAGTAAATCCTGATTTATTAATTGTTGGATCAGAATCTAAAAAGGGACTATCCAGACACTTTGGTAGTCAAGCTGCTTACATGGCTAAATATTCACCTGTATCAGTTATGGTTATCAGATAAAATTATATTTAAAGCTAATTAAATTATTAACTACTACAAAAAATAACCGCTAAGATTTTAATCTTAGCGGTTATTTTTATGCTTCATTATTTAAATTTAGATAATATCTGGTCATCGTTAGCGATGTATATGGAGTTACATAAATTGCAGCAATGCCAAATGTAACCATCACAACTAACCACCAACCAATGAAACTTAATTGTAAGACAAAGTATTCAAATTTATGACCGTCCATTAATTGACGACTCTTAGTAATAGCTTCTAATACTCCAATTGGATTGCCATTCTTTGCAGCATCACGATATATGTATACTGCTTGTGAATACGAACAACCTTTAATAAATCCAGGGAAGAAAAGTAAACATGACCATAATGTAATGAAAATAACTGACATTATGAATACTCCGATTGTTCCCCAAAACACTCTTTGACTGGATAAAATATTGAATGATTTAGAGAATCCATTTTCAAAATCACTTCTATTGCGCCATGCGTCTAATAAATTAAATTGTGTACTGTAAGCAAATATAACTGTTACAAGTCCAAAGAGACCTGTGGATAAAAATAAGTTTCCATTATATGTTGTTTGTAACACACCATCAACAACAGAAAAAGATTCAGCATTTTGGTTACTCATGCTTGTTAATATTTCCATAATAAAATATGGAATGAATAAGGTGAAGAAGAAGCCAAAATGTTGACTTAACATTTGATTAGCTTCCATTTTTAACTGTGAACGATCCAATTAAAGACCTCCTTATATGTTTTTCTTCATTATACTATATGTAAAAAACTCTTTAAGTAATTTACTTAAAGAGTTTTTTTATTTTTATAAGTTTTTCCAAGCTTCATGCCCAATTGAAGGGAATAAATGAACATTACGTTCAATTTCTTCTTCATTCATATGCATATTGACGGCAGGGACAAGGGTGTCGATAGTGTTATCAGCATCATCAGAAATTTCTGTAAAACCAACTAGACGATGTTCTTTATCAAAGACGTATGCATTTTCAGCAATCTTAGCTTTAGTGGCTTGTCTAAACCAGCTGTCAGCCATATCATGTTTTTCAACAGTGTAGTTATCACTTTGTTCAGCATCATCCACTGTCACACCCATTTGACTAATTCTTGGTGAGGTAAATACTACTGAAGGAATTGCTGGAAAATCAATAGCCTTATCAGTTTCACCGGAGAAGAGATGATTTAAATATTGCGATTCAAAAGTAGCAGTAGGGGTTAATTTAGGTTGACCAGTAGCTGCTACATCACCAGATGCATAAATGTTATCAACGGAAGTTTGTAAGTGATCATTTACGATGATTCCTTTTCTTTCATCATATTTAACACCGACATCTTCTAATCCCATGTTATGAACCATTGGAATACGACCAGAAGCATCTAAAATCCATGCAACATTTAATTCTTTTTTATCACCATAGTTAACAATATAATTGTCGCCATCGCGATTAAAAGCATGAATGTCAGCATTTTGAATGAAATTAATTCCGGATGCTTTCATTTCATTAATAACTTTTTCTACATATGGTTGGTAAAATCCACGAAGGGCTTTATCACTATGCATTAGCATTGTGACATCACAACCAGCTTCATTAGCCATAGTAGCAAATTCCATTGCAATATATCCAGTTCCTACAATTGCCATGGATTTAGGCATTTCATCTAAGTTTAAGAAATCTTTAGAATCATGAGATAGTTCAGTATTTTCAACGTTTACTTTATGAGGGGTTAAACCAGTAGCGATAACAATTTTATCTGCAGTTACGTGTTCACCATTAATTTCTAATGTATGTGCATCAGCAAATTTAGCGAAGCCATGAATGACATCCATCCCTAGTGATTTCATAGTAGCTTCACGATCAACTTTAATGTTATCGATTCCAGCATGCTTATTTTGCATGTTAGCATGCCAATTAATCTTAGTATTACCTTCAACAATACTATTCATTCGACGTTGTTTTTGAGCTAAAGTAATTGGTAAATCTAAAGTAATTTTGGCATTACATCCCCAATTAGGGCAAGTTCCACCAACTGCATCAGCTTCAACAAAGGCAATCTTAAATCCTTTTTTGCATAACTTTTTGGCTCCATCAAAAGCAGCGTGACCAGAACCAATATAAATGACATCATAATCATATTTATTATTTTTCATAAGAACTCCTCCTATATGTACTGTTCATAAATAAATTTAATATAGTACTTCTGAATAAACAAACAATTACACTTGGGTAAATAAAAAATTCCAGTTTCCTGGAATTTTTTATTTTTATAGATAATAGATATAGATATACTTGTTTTTAATTTAAAATTAGATACTTTGCCATGCATCGCTTCCAATGGATGGGAATAAGTGAACTAATCGACCAATTTGTTTTTGATCTAGTTTTAGAGCAACGGCAGGCAAGATTGAATCGATTACAGAATCAGCTTGGTCTGAAACTTCAGTAGCACCTACCAAGTGATGTTCTTTATCAAAGACATATGCACGTTTTGCAATTTGTTCTTTGGTAATAGCACGATACCAATCTTTAGTCATATCAGTTTCTTCAACTGTGTATTCGTCACTATCCTTAGCTTCATCCACTGAAACTCCCACTTCTGCAATACGTGGAGTTGTAAAGACAACTGATGGAATTGCAGGGAAGTCAATGGCATCTTTAGTTTCACCTGAGAATAAGCTGGTTAGATATTTAGATTCAAACATAGCAGTAGGAGTTAACTTAGGTTGACCAGTATCAGCAACATCACCAGAAGCATAGATGTTATCAACATCGGTTGCTAAATGATCGTTAACTTTGATACCTTTGTTATCATATTTGATACCTAATTCATCTAAGCCAATATTTTCGACGTTTGGAATTCTACCAGTAGCATCTAAGATATAATCAGTACGAACATCTTCATCTGCTAGTTGCACAGCAGTTACACAATCGTCTTTTTGAACAAAACCTTTAATGTCAGCATTCTTGATGAAACGAACACCTTTATCTTCTAGGTCTTTCATAACCATATCAACATATTCTTGGTTGAATTGACGAAGGGCTTTATCACCATGCATTAAGACAGTTACTTGAGCACCAGCAGCATTGGCGATAGTAGCAAATTCCATTGCGATATATCCAGCACCAATAACAGTTACGTGCTTAGGCATTTCATCTAAGTTTAAGAAATCTTTAGAGTCATGTGCTAATTCTTTACCTTCAACATCTAAACGGTGTGGACGTAAACCAGTAGCGATAACAATTTTGTCTGCAGAATAGCTATTGTCACCCACAGTTACAGTATGATTATCACTTAATTTAGCAAAACCATGAATTAATTTAATGTTTAATGATTCAATTAAGCCAGAAATAGCATCAGGCAATCCATCAATTACTTTATGTTTATTTGCCATATTTTCTTTCCAGTTAATTGAAGTATCACCATTAATGATATTTTGTAATCTCTTTTGAGTTTCAGTTAATTGAACTGGAATGTCTAAAGCGATTTTGGCGTTACATCCCCAGTTAGGGCAAGTTCCACCAACTTTATCTGCTTCAACGACTGCAATTTTGAATCCTTTTTGTGCCAATGGAATAGCACCATCAAAAGTACCATGACCAGCACCAATGTATAAAACATCGTAATCGTATTTATCAGCCATTTAAAATCATTCCTAACTTTTTATATATTATTTTCAATTTCTATATTTAGAATAGACTGCTTAATTTAATAATTCAAACATTTTGTCTCAGATTGTTTAGTACACAACTTAAATGAGTCAATATTTATATCAATATGTATGTTTATGATATATAATATTATCTGATATTTATTAAATGAAAGAGGGATTATTATGAGTAAAAAAGTAGCTTTTGTTACTGGTAGTGGCCAAGGCATTGGTAAAGCAATTGCCCAACGACTATCCAAAGATGGTTTTGCAATCGCAATTGCAAATTTAACTGAGGAAAAGGGTAAAAAAGTAGCCGATGAAATCAATAATGATGGTGGAGAAGCAATCTTTGTTCAAGTGGATGTATCTGATCGTGATCAAATGTTTAATGCAATGAATGAAACAGTTAAACATTTTGGTGATTTAAATGTAGTTGTTAATAATGCAGGTGTTGGTCCAACCACTCCAATTGATACAATTACTCCTGATCAATTTGATTTTGTATACAAGACTAATGTTTCATCTGTTATTTGGGGTACTCAATCCGCTAAACAACAATTTGAAAAGTTAGGTCATGGCGGAAAGATTATTAACGCTACTTCACAAGCTGGAGTTGTTGGTAATCCTAATTTAGCATTGTACAGTGGTAGTAAATTTGCTATTCGTGGCATTACTCAATCAACTGCTCGTGATTTAGCTCCATTGGACATTACTGTAAATGCATTTGCACCAGGAATTGTTAAAACACCAATGATGATGGATATCGCTCATCAAGTTGCGCAAAATGCTAACAAAGATGATGAATGGGGGATGAAGACATTCTCTAAAGACATTGCTTTAGGTCGTCTTGCTGAATCCTCAGATATTGCTAACGGAGTGGCTTTCTTAGCAGGAAAAGATTCCGATTACATTACTGGTCAAACCCTTGAATTAGATGGTGGAATGCAATTCCATTAATATATAAATTAAAATAAAAAGGAGCACGCATAATTATGCGTGCTCCTTTTTTTGTGAGATATAATAAAAACAATATTAATAAAAAAGTACTCCAAAAATTAAATCTTCAAAGTACTTTGGTTAGTGAGCTGTGATGCTTCGAACACCATCTTCTCAGCAAAGGACTGAGTGCTTTTTACCTTAAGCTAACAGCTCATAATATTGAATTAATTTATTGACTACCAATCAACAATTTATATTAAACCATAATATTAATTTTAATGCAACAAAATTTGGCATTTTTTTCTAAATTTAGATATACTTTGTCTACACATACATATTTAGGAGGCTTTAAAATGATGTTTTTTGTTTATTTAATTTTATTTGTAATAATTTTATTTTTAGTATCCACATTTACGACTATTTGGATTCTACATCGTCAAAATAAGAAACGTAAATAGCTTTATATCAACACTCTAGCTCAATCTATATTTAGACATATAAATTTTATTTATAATGAACACATTTTTTGACTATATCTTATACAATGTTTTATAGTTTGATGTCGTTAAATAAATTTAAGAGTAAAATTTTATATAAATTATAGGAGGGGTTATACATGGGTGTATTTTTTACATCAATTCAAAGTGTCCTAGTGGTTGTACTAATCATGATTTTAGGTTATGTACTTCGTAAAACAGGATGGTTTGCCGATACATTTAGCAAAAATATTTCTAAGTTAATTAAAAATATTGCGCTACCTGCTTCAATCTTTGTTGCAGTGTTAAATAAGCTAACTCGTGATAAGCTAGTTGGCTTTAGTAGTTATTTAATCTGGGGAATTATTTCAGTAGTAATTGGCTATATTATTGCGTTTGCACTTGTTAAAATCATGAAGATCAGAGTTGGTCGTCGTGGAGTATTTATTAATGCCATTGTAAATGCCAATACTATTTTCATTGGATTACCATTAAACTTAGCTTTATTCGGTGACAATTCAATGACATATTTCTTGGTTTACTACATTATTAATACCGTTTCTACATGGGCCTTTGGGGTCTTCTTAATTAGTAATGATGATCCTACTAAGAAGGATCAACCAAAAGAACATCACAAGATTAATTGGAAACAAGTTCTTCCAATGCCACTTGTTGGTTTCTTAGTTGCATTAATTTTCTTACTATTAAACATCCCAATTCTAAAAGTTCCATTTATTTCACAAACATTATCATATGTTGGTGGATTAGTTACTCCATTATCATTGATTTATATTGGAATTGTTTTAGCCGATGCTGGCTTGAAGAGCATTTCATTTGATCGTGATACAGTTGTAGCCTTGATTGGTCGTTTTATTTTAGCACCAGTTGTTATGATTGGAATCTTAATGGTCGCTATGCATGGTGGAGTATCATTACCATCAATGTTCAACCAAACTATGATTGTTCAATCAGCTACTCCAATGTTAGCTGTATTACCAATCTTAGCTGCTGAAGCTCATGGTGATGTAAAATATGCTACTAACATTGTTACTACATCAACTATTTTATTCATTGTTGTTATTCCTATTTTAATGACAATTGTGCAATACATTTAGTTAATAAAGAGTTGTCAATTAATTGGCAGCTCTTTTTTGTTGGATTGACAATGTTTGTGGGGTAGAATAAAATTTTAGTTAAGCTTAATTTGCATACGAAGAAGGAATTTATATGTTTGAAAAATTATGTTATGTATTAATCTCAATCGCTATTATTATTACAATTGCAGTTTATATTATTTGTTATTAAAAAGAGGTAATATTTTGAAATTATTAAATAAAAAGAAAATTGCATTAATTTTGTCTTGTTTTTTAACTACTCTTATTTTAATTTCTTGTGGGAAAGCAACAGCTAAAAATAATATAAAAAATGGTCATTTTAATATTGATGAACGAGTTGAAGCCAAGTTACAAAAGATTGATTGGCGAAAACCTTCTGAAAAGATCCCTTATCCTAATATGAATCCAAAAAAGAAAAATTGGTTATTGGTTTCTAGCGAACATCAACGTGTTTATGTAATGACCCCTAAAAATAAGCTTCTATATACAATGTATTGTTCTACTGGCAGTGGCAATAGTGCAACTCCTAAGGGTACTTATCATATTCAAGCTGAACGTGGCAATCATTTTTACAATGCCAGTTCAGGAGAAGGTGCTAACTACTGGACTTCTTGGAAAGATCATGGAATTTACTTGTTCCATAGTGTTCCTGTTGATAAAAATGGTAAGTATTTAATGAAGGATGCTCATGAATTGGGTAAAAAGGCTAATTCACATGGTTGCATTCGTTTGTCAGTACCAGATGCTAAATGGATTAATCAACATGTTCCATTTGGAACTAAGGTTGTTATTAAATAAAAAAATGTCGATACGATTTATTCGTACCGACATTTTTTGTTTTAAGGTAAAGTAATAACAATGGCTAAAATCAAAATCATTATAATAGCTATAATTAAAATTGGAATTATATTTTTAGTAATCAGTTTATGCTGTTTGTAATATAAAAATCCAAGTAATAAAAGCATGGCAATCACTCCGATTGCATACATAACGATTAATTTGATTTGAACTGAGAAATCACTAGCCATCATGTTTTAACCACCTTTATTATTTAATTAGTAATTGATATGCATATCTAGCAGTCCAAGGATGTCCATTTTCACGCATGTGGATGATACCACGCTTTTCAAAACCGTTGGATGTGATTACATGTTGCATTGCCATATTTTCGGGATGAGTATCGATTCTTACATCTTTAAATCCTAAGACAGTGGAAACTGTAATTAAACCGCTCACTAATTTTTGTGAAAGATGTTGTCCACGGAATTTATTTGAAATTGCTACACGATGAATTGCTGCATAATGAGCTTCAGACCCATTTACCCATTCACCATCTTCAATTTTTAAGTAATTAGGATCAATTCCTTGATGGATAGTTGCGGTTCCAGCAATATTACCATCAGTTACTAGTACATAATTGATTCCGTCTGCAATATCTTTTTTCAAGTCATCATCAGCAGGATAACCATGTTGCCATTGGTCAATTCCTTGTTCACCTAAATATGCAATAGCTGAATGGATAATGTCCAAAATTTCTGGTAAATCCTTTTCTGTTGATTTTCTTAAGTATGTTGCGGGCATTTTAACACTTCCTTTTGGATTAATTATTAATTTATAAAAACCATAACTTAAGAGTATATATATAATCGTTGTTAAATGCAACGAATAAAAAATCTCTCATACAATATAGGATACAACAAATCGATATTTGTTCCACGTGATTTGTTTTATAATAATGTAATTTTCATTGCCATGCCCATGCCACCACCAATACAAATAGTAGCTAAACCATTTTTCTTATTAGTACGTTTTAAGTTATATATTAACGTTCCAATAATTCTAGCTCCTGAATCACCAAGAGGATGTCCCATTGAAATAGCACCACCAGAAATGTTCAATTTGTTTTTATCGATATTGTAATTTTTGGCCACTGCTAATACTTGTGCTGCAAATGCTTCATTAAGTTCTACTAAATCAATGTCATCCATACTAATGTTCATTTTAGTGAATAATTTTTTAGTAGCATCATATGGTGCATAACCCATGTAATCTGGATCACATCCAGTTTCTGCGTAATCATCAATTGCAGCTAAGGGTTTAATGCCTCTTTTTTCGGCTTCGGATGCACTCATTAAAACAAGTGCAGATGCACCGTCATTTAAACTAGCTGCGTTCCCTGCAGTGACAGATCCTTCTTTGGTAAATGCAGGTTTTAATTTTCCCAAAGCTTCCATATTAGTATCTGGTCTAACTGTTTCATCATCTTTAAATATGAAGCTACCTTTACGACTCTTTATCTCAATAGGAACAATTTCCTCATTAAGATAATCATTTTTCTGAGCATTTAAAGCACGCATATGTGATTCATATGCCCATTTATCTTGTTCTTCTCTATTAATATTATATTTTTTAGCTACATTTTCTGCAGTCATTCCCATTGGTTGTTTGTTAAAAGCATCCATTAAAGCATCATTATATATAGAATCAATTAATGAAACATTGCCAAACTTCTTGCCTTTTCTCATGTTCATGTTTAAGAAGGGAGCATTGGACATGCTTTCGACGCCACCAGCAACAACTATGTTTGCATCACCCATAGCAATGGCTGCTTGGGCATTACGTACAGCTTTTAATCCAGAACCACAAACTTGATTAACAGTGTTGGCTGTACTTGAGTAGGGGATGCCAGAGTTTATTTCGATTTGTCTAGAAATATTTTGACCAGCCCCAGATTGTAGAACATTACCAAAGATAACTTGATCGACATTATCATTATTTATTTTTGCTTGTTTGATTGCTTCTTTAGTTACAATTGTTCCCAATTCAACTGATGAAAAATTTTTAAGCGCACCATTTATTTTCCCAATTGGGGTTCTCTTCGCTGCTACAATAACTACTTTTTCCAATATAATTTTCTCCTTTTAATTAATTTATTTTTCATTATAAAGGTTATGATTTGTTTTTTGTTGAAATTTAATCATTTTTTAAATTTATTGTTGACGTTGATATTAATTATTGATATTATTATTTCTGTTGTCATTTTTGATAACGGTGGCAAAAAAATAATTATAAAAAGTTGTTGACGTTGTTTTACAGCTTTGGTATTATTGTAATTGTCGTTGAAAAAGACAAGTTAGTTATTGAAAAATAATTATAAAAAGTTATTGACTTTCACTTGTTAAGATGGCATAATAATTAATGTTGCGTTGTTGATATGACAAAAAGCAACAAATTAATTCAAAATTTAATTATAAAAATTTGTTGACATTAAGTTGATAACCTGATATAATTAAAGAGCTGCTTATTGAAAGCAGCTAACTGATAAGTAGATCTTTGAAAACTGAACAAGATTGATAATCGATGATGTGTAAGGATTCTTATGATTTAGATCATAAGGAATTAAACATTGCGAAGTCAATTCGCTTATAAAAAACAATTAATTTGATGAGCTAGTTAAAAGCTTTTCATCTATAAGATGAGAGTTTGATCCTGGCTCAGGACGAACGCTGGCGGCGTGCCTAATACATGCAAGTCGAACGAGTCCTCCCAATTTGATTTTATGCTTGCATAAATGATTTTTGGATTCGGGACG